>JAJAYT010000119.1 GCA_026786085.1 Microcoleus sp. CAN_BIN18
GCCAACAGCACCGTCAGCGCGATCTCGTTCGGCGTTTTCGACCTTTCAGCGCCCTCTACCAGCGCGATCATCCTGTCCAAAAATCCCTTACCGGGGTCAGACATCACCCGCAGCGTTAGTTCGTCCGAGAGGATGCGTGTGCCGCCGGTGACGGAACTAGCGATGTCCGAACCCGGTTCCTTGAGCACTGGCGCGGATTCCCCGGTGATCGCAGATTCGTCTACAGACGCGACACCCGCAATCACTTCGCCGTCGGAAGGAATGATATCGCCTGCGATCACTTTAATTTGGTCGCCGCGTCTCAAAGATGTCGAACTTACTTCCTGAATTGAACCATCTGGTAGGAGTTTGCGGGCTGTTGTATCTGCTTTTGTCGATCGTAGTGCATCTGCTTGGGCTTTCCCACGGCCTTCTGCTACCGCTTCGGCAAAATTAGCAAATACCAAAGTGAAGAACAAAATAAACGTGACTAAACCGTTGAAGACTACCTGATTTTTGCCTGGAACCGGGCCGAACAGCGTCGGATCAACAGTTAATAATGCAGTTACAATTGTGCCAACCCACACCACAAACATCACTGGATTTTTCAGCATCACCCGTGGATCTAGCTTGACAAAAGCGTCTTTAAAAGCTCTTTGATAAAGGCCTTTAGTATTTGCTTTGGGTGTGGGTTTTCGAGACTCGCGAGAGCCTCTGGAACGGGGAGTTTTTTCGGAATCAGGGGTATTGGAGGAAGCCATAATTTGAATTTTTAATGAACCGCAGAGGACGCAGAGAGCACAGAGAAAGAGAAGGGTGAGGTTGATATTGTTTCGCTACTGAGGTGGAGGAGTTGGTGTTCCCAGAGGCGATGGCGCAGTTATTGGTGCGGGTTCAAGCTTACCGCTGCTAATTTCAAATCCTTCTGCAATTGGCCCTAAAGCTAGAACTGGGAAAAATGTTAGCGCGCCCAGAATGATGATTACTCCTGCTGTTACGCTGGTGAATAAAATTGAATCTGTTCTGAGTGTTCCAGTCGTTTCGGGAACCAATTGTTTGTTTGTCATGCTGTCAGCTAACAGCAGCAGAGC
This sequence comes from Microcoleus sp. CAN_BIN18, assembly GCA_026786085.1. Taxonomy (GTDB): domain Bacteria; phylum Cyanobacteriota; class Cyanobacteriia; order Cyanobacteriales; family Microcoleaceae; genus Microcoleus. Next base: position 1,071 of record JAJAYT010000119.1, read on the forward strand.
AATAATTGGAACGTAGCGCCCCATCAGCAAACTAAAACAGGCGCTTAAATTCCACCAAAGTCCTGTTGCTGCGGGTTGAGAATCTCCTAATCCTTCAAAGCCAGAACCGTTGTTAGCAGCGGCTGAAGCGTATTCATACATCACCTGGGAAATTCCGTGATATCCTGGATTGCTGATGCCGCTCAAACTGTCGCTAAAGGCGAGGGTAATTGCACCGGGAATTAAAACTGCGATCGGGTGAATTAGCAAAACCACACTGGCTAAAACTATTTCCTTTTTTTCAATTTTGCGTCCCAAAAATTCTGGCGTTCTACCCACCATTAGTCCGGTGAGAAATACGCTCAAAATCAGGTAAATAAATAAGTAAGCTGTTCCGGTTCCTTGTCCGCCCCAAACAATTTGCAGAAACAAGTTAAACAAAGTAGCAAAACCACCGGGAGGCATTAAGGAATCGTGCATCCCGTTCACAGCCCCGCACATTGTGCCAGTCGTAGTCACCGCCCAAAGTGCAGTTTCTGCCCAGCCAAATCTAACTTCTTTTCCTTCTAAATTTGGTTGCACGGAACCCAGTAAATTATTGACTTGAGGATTCCCTTGGTATTCACCAACTGCTGCAATGCCAATCAAGACAACATAAATTACAAACACCATCCAAAAAATCAGCCATCCCTGCTTTTTGTTGTTGGCAAATCTGCCGTAGGTGTGAATCAGAGAAGCAGGAATCGAAACCATTGCTAGTGTTTCCAGCAGGTTGCTAAAAGGGCCGGGATTTTCAAAAGGGTGAGCCGAGTTAATGGCAAAAAATCCGCCGCCGTTTTCTCCGAGTTGTTTGATGCTTTCAAAGTGAGCGACTGGGCCGCGAGCAATTACTTGCGTACCGCCTTCTAAGGTGGTGGCAACTGCGGGGCCTGCTAGGGTTTCTGGCACTCCAGAAATTAGCAAAAGCAAGCCAATTATCAACGAAAGGGGTAGCAGAATCCGGGTGATTGATTGAATTAAATCGATGTAAAAGTTGCCCAGCGGCCGGCCGGTCAGTCCCCGAATAAAGGCAATCCCTACTGCTAAGCCTGTGGCGGCTGAGGTAAACATTAAAAAACCCAGGGTTAACTGGGATAGATAACTGAATGTTGTCTCACCTGAGTAATGCTGTTGGTCGGTATTTGTGAGGAATGAAATAGTTGTATGCAGCGCGGTATCCCAGGTGGGCGCGCTTAGGCTGGTGGGATTTAAAGGCAGCAGTCCCTGAAGCATGAAAATTAAGAAAACAAATATGCCCATTGCTAGATTGCTGTATAATAGCGATCGGGCATATTGCCAACCTGTCATGGAATCTACAGACCGGATATTACTGGCTTTATAGATGAGTTGTTCTACGGGTTTAATCGCGGTGTCGAGAATGGTTGGTTCTCCCATATATACCCGCGCCATGTAGTTGCCAAAAACTGGCGCGATCGCTATTAAAATGATTAGGGTTAATGTGATTTGAATTAATCCTTGGAGCATAACTGAGTTAAAAGTTATTCGTTTAGTGATTACTCTACTGAGGTTTGGGGTTTTTGATAATCTGTCTTAAGGTATAAGTTACTGTTTATAATTTATGCTGGTCTGTCATATACTTTTACTAATAGGCGAATGTTTAGATGCGGTTTAAAATCTATACTTGCAGGTATAGATGCTGTCTAAACGCTGTTTTTTGCGCCACAATGTACTGAATATTTCAGGATTTACCAGAAAGAATTGGTTTAAAGCCGGAACCCCTAAAGGCGAGAAATTAAAATCAGACTATTCATTACTCCAATCCTCTTCCTTCTAGGTAGAGGTCGCCCTCAAGC
>JAJAYT010000120.1 GCA_026786085.1 Microcoleus sp. CAN_BIN18
GAAAGAAGGACTAAAGTCCTCACTACGAACCTATTTTAATTCCTTTTTTGCCGCAGCGGAATCTCGATCGCAAATTCCGAACCTTCTCCCAATACAGAATTGCAGATCAGCTTGCCACCGTGTTTTTCTACGATAATAGAGTGCGAAATTGCCAATCCTAAGCCTGTGCCTTTGCCGATGGGTTTTGTTGTGAAAAATGGGTCAAACAAGCGCCTTTTCACGTTTTCGCTGATTCCGGGGCCGTTGTCAGCTATCCGCATCGCCACGCAGTTATTGTCGGTTAGTTCGGTGCGAATCGTAATTGCGAGAATGTTGTCCGTGCGATCGGGTTTATTGATCTCCATTTCCACTGCGTCGATCGCATTGCTCAACAAATTCATAAATACTTGATTTAACTGACCGGGATAACATTCCACTAAAGGCAAGTTACCGTATTCTTTAATAATATTAATTGGCGGGCGATTCCCTACGGGATAGCTTTGCTTCACGGGTTTATTTTTCAGGCGGTTTTGCAAAAGCAGCAACGTGCTTTCAATGCCTTCGTGAATGTCAACTTGTTTCATTTCGGCTTCGTCAAGTCTTGAGAAAGTCCGCAAGCTCAAAACTATGTCGCGGATGCGATCGGCTCCGACTTTCATAGATGTGACAATTTTTGGTAAATCTTCAATAATATAATCAATTTCCAAGTCTTCTCTGGCATCTAAAATTGTGGCGCTAGGCTGCGGGTATTCCTGCTGGTAAAGTTGCAGCATTTTTAGTAATTTTTCAGTGTATTCGCTAACGTAGCTGAGATTACCGTAGATAAAGTTAACTGGGTTGTTGATTTCGTGGGCGACACCTGCTACTAATTGTCCCAAACTTGACATCTTTTCACTTTGAATTAATTGAGTTTGGGTGCGTTGCAGTTGGTGCAAAGTTTGTTCTAGCTGTTGAGTTTGAGCTTGAGCTAATTCGGCCGCTGTGCGGGTTTGGGTGTACAATTCGGCGTGGTCGATCGCGATCGCAATTTGAGCGATCACCGCTTGCATCAGTTCGACTTCCGAATCGCTCCAATTTCGCAGGGATAGAGCCTGATAGCAGGTAATCGCGCCAATATCGCCGGAAGCAGTATGAACCGGCAGCGACAGCACTGATTTAACTTTTGAAGCCTGGAAAACTTCGCGCAATTCTGCATTTTCAAAAGTGTTGACATCATCAATTCGCAGAATTTGTCGGCGCAAAATTTGCTCGACTCCGGGACTGGATTCATCCTCGACAACATAAGTACCTATAAAACTTGGCAAAGCTGCATTTTTGGCTTCGCAAACTATTTCCCAAACCGGAGGATTGCTGTTGGGGCGATACCAAGTGAAGATGCACCAATCTGGCTGCATCAAATTGCGAATTTCTTGAACGGCGGTTGCTAAAATTGTGTCTAAATCTAAAGAATTGCGGATTTGGTTGGCAATTTGATTCAGCAGTTGTTCTCGCTGGGCTTGCTGTCTGAGGGCTTGTTCCGATCGCACTAATGTTGCTTCTGCAAGTTTGCGATCGGTTAAATCTTGAACGACTGCTTCAATAAGTGTTTGATTGCCAACTTTGATGATTGTTAGCACGACTTCTGCGGGAAAATCCGTACCATCTAAGCGCTGGTGCAGCCAATCAAAACGGTGGTTTCCCCGCTCAAAGGCGATCGCCATCATTTCGCTAGCCATGCTCAAAGAATCTCTGCCGTTGGGTTGGAAAGGTGGCGACAATTTGCCAGGATTCTTGCCGACAAACTGTTCTTTGCCAGTGCCTCCAAATAGTTCTATAGTGGCGTTATTGACATCACAAATACTGTTTTCATCTAACATCAAAACAGCTAAACTGGTTAGTTCGTAAAGCGAGCGAAATTTAGCTTCTGACTGCTGCAATGCGGCTTCTGTTTGCTTGCGATTTGTAATGTCGGCAACCATTGCCAAAACGCCGATATAGCGCCCTTCTTTGTCTGGCAAGGGATTAGTAGAAACCATCGCCCACAAGTCGCTCCCATCTCGGCGAAGGAACTTAAAATCGTGCTGTTCGCTAATTCCTTGACTGCGGCGGTTGAGACTGGCTTCGGCGATCGCGATACCTTCTACATCCATGAAAGCAAATAGCGGCTGCCCGATCATTTCCTCTGCGGTGCAGCCCAGCATATCTGCCATTTTTTGGTTGACAAAAGTAGTTTTACCCTCGGCATCGATCATCCAAATGCCTTCCTCGGCTGTCTCGACAATGCACCTGTATTTTTCCTCGCTTTCCCTGAGGGCTTCTTCTGCTAATTGGCGAGCCGTAATGTTTTGAGTCATCAGCAATCCGCCGGTGATTTCTTGGCGTTCGTTTCTGACTGGCAAAGTATAAGCGAGGTAAGTGCGATCGCCATAGGTAAATTCTGTAACCACTGTTTCTCCAGCCAGCGCCGCCCGATAATTTGGCTCGACAGCACCGCAAAAATCCGGCTCGAATACTTCCCAGATTGTCTTGCCTTCCATCAACTCTTTGGAAAGCCCCACTGCTGCTAATTCTGTACCTTCTACCAGGGTAAAGCGCATTTCTTTGTCAAACAGCATCACCGCACTGTTAGGGATGTTGCTTGCCATAGTACGGTAGAGCTGTTCGCTTTTTTTGAGTGCTGCTTCTGCAAGTTTGCGATCGCTAATGTCAATCGCCACTGCACCGATGCCGATCGCCTCACCGTCTTTGTCTAGCAGAGGAAAATAAGAGCCTGTAAGGTGTCGGACAACTCCGGGCTTTCTTAGATTTTCAGCGCTCATCTCGATGTTAATTAGGGGTTCCTTCGTTCTGAATATTTGTTCATACAAAGGCTCTACCATTGGAGCGAGCTCGGGCAATATTTCGCGTATAGTCTTGCCGATGTGTTCGGCTGGACTCAAGCAATTTATGTCTGCTAGAAATTGATTAATTTGCACGTACCGCAGTTGGGAGTCAAAAATGCAAATTCCCGCCGGTGCATCCTGCAAAAAGGCATCAAATAGTGCTTGTCTATTTTCTAATTCTTGTTCTAAAGCTTTGCGATCGCTAATGTCCCTGATGCAGCCGACACTTCCAATAATTTCGCCACGAACGTCTTTTAACATAGAAAGTGACAACTGTGACTCAAACTCTTCTCCAGACTTGCGCTGCATCATAATTTCCAGCTCGCACTCGCCTGTTTCTTCTAGCTTTTTTGCCACCAATCTAGATAGTAATTCTCGCTGTTGGGGCGGGTGAACTAGACCAATATGTTGACCGACAACTTCACTTTTTTCGTAGCCGTAAAGCCTTTGAGCAGCTTTATTCCAACTGGTGATTGAGCCGTTCGCATCCGTGCAAATTACGGCTTCGCGAATTTGATCTAGAATCTGATTTTGTAGTTGCAGTTGCGATTTTGCTTGATCCAGTTCGGCGATTTTTTGTTGGAGTAGTTCCTGAGTTTTTATCAGTTCGGCAGTCTGGTTTTCCAGCAATTTTTCTAGATGTGAATTGCAGTGCGGTGGCGTTGATTCAAGATTTTCATCCCGATGATTACAAATTTCTTCAGCACTCAGATAAATCGCGCATTCTCCATCAGTTTCAATTGCCCGCTCGTAAACTCGCACGGGTACGAGATGGTTATTTTTATGTTTGTATGCTGCTTCGCACAGGTGCGTGTGGCTATTTTTTGCTTGACATACTAGAGATTTTTCTGGGCGCGCGCACTGTGTTTGCAAAATTTCCCAGTAGTTGAGGTTGAGAGTTTCTGCAACTGTGTAACCGATAATACTTGCAAAAGCTGGATTTATGTCGAGAAAAGTCCCGTCCGCGCGGCACAATGCCAGTCCGAGCGGACTGAGTTCTAACAATTTGCTGTTGCTGCGATCGCGCTTGGCTTTTCCTAACTGGCTTTGCATTTGAACTAGCTGGGCTTGGGTTATTTAATTGTATCTGTTTATTATGTCTAATTTCTGTGATTTTTATCACTCAGTGAGGAAGTTCGGCAACGAGGCCGAACTTCCTTCTATCCCGTACATTCCTCGTTGTCGAATTTCCCTCTATCCGTTACATCCGCTACATCCGTTAAATAATCCGTTGCCGAACTTCCTGCAATTAATCGCGGGCGATACCTTCGGATCGGGCGGCCAACTGCACTGCACCGGCAACAGCAATGGCAACTCTTTCGTCAAAAACAGACGGTATAATGTGCTCTTTGTCAAGTTGGGAAGGGCTGACTAAAGAGGCGATCGCATAAGCTGCACCCAAATACATACTTGTGGTAATCGTGCGAGCTTTGCAGTCCAAAGCACCTCGAAATATCCCCGGAAACGCCAAAACATTGTTAATTTGATTCGGGTAATCGCTGCGTCCGGTGGCAATGATCGCCGCATCCTCCATAATTAATTCTGGCTGAATTTCGGGAATGGGATTTGCCATTGCAAACACGATCGGATTCTCAGCCATAGAACGCACCATAGAGCGAGTGACCACTCCGGGCGCACTGACACCTAAAAATACATCAGCACCAGCCATCGCATCTTCCAAAGTACCGCTCGAAGCCACAGCAAATTCTAGTTTTTCTGGGTTCATATCCGTGCGATCTTTGGATAGAACACCTTTGGAGTCGCACATGATGATGTTTTCGGCACCTGCTTTGCGTAACAAACGGGCGATCGCGATTCCGGCCGCACCTGCACCGTTAATTACGATACAGACTTCTTCGATCGTTTTTTTGACGATTTTCAAGGCATTAATTAATGCTGCCAAACTAACAATTGCAGTGCCGTGTTGGTCGTCATGAAAAATCGGGATATCTAAGGTTGCCCGCAATCTTGCTTCGATTTCAAAGCAACGGGGAGAAGAAATATCTTCGAGGTTAACGCCTCCAAACACCGGGGCGATATTCTGCAC
>JAJAYT010000121.1 GCA_026786085.1 Microcoleus sp. CAN_BIN18
CAGTTGTTTAATAGCTTGTTGCAAGACTTGGCTTGGTACTTCACTCAATCGAGGAAATACCTTTTTAGCGCTTGGCAAAGCATTAAGCTGATTCACTTCGCTAGGGAAAGGACTGTCAGCAGCCATGATATATTCATGACTGATAGAGCATCTGTCAACCATGCACTTCCGGCTATTGCACCAATCCTTAATTTCGCGCAGCCCATAGTTATAGGCAACGCGACAAACATCCATCCACTCTTTGAGTGACTGCTCTTGAGTGATGTTGGGATAGATTCGCAGGGCGGTAATTCATGGTTAGCATTTCACTATCTTAGCATATTTAGTGGCAGATGCAATACCACTAAATACAAAGCCGATGCTCAAAGCACGGGGTTTTAAACCCAACTTTCTGATAAATTACCCTTAGACATCTCCTAAAAAGCCTGTTTTGAACTGGCTATGAGGGCCTGTTCCACAAGAATTATGGGAGATGTCCCTTAAATTACCCTAAACAAAATTCCCTTACGGTGCGATATGGCTAACTTTTTATTAGAACTCGGTACAGAAGAACTGCCAGCGTCTTTTGTCAAAGAGGGCGCCCAACAATGGCAGCGACTCGTGCCTGCAACTCTTTCGGAACAGTTCTTGACAAATGAATCAATTCATGTATACGCTACTCCTAGGCGTTTGGCTGTTCTGGTAAAAGGACTGCCCGTTCAGCAATTAGACAGAGAAGAAGAGGTAAAGGGGCCGCCCGCGACTTCGGCTTTTAAAGATGGCAAACCGACGAAAGCAGCAGAAGGTTTTGCGAAAAAGCAGGGCGTAGAAATTGATGCTTTGGAAGTTCGCGCTACAGATAAGGGCGATTTTGTGTTCGTACTGAAAAAGATTCCGGGGCGGATGACGGCGGATATTTTGGCTGAACTTGTGCCGTTGTGGATTGGCAAATTGGAAGGTAAGAGGTTCATGCGCTGGGCTGACGGGGATTTGAAATTTCCGCGCCCAATTCGATCGATCGTGGCGTTACTTGATGATACGGTACTGCCAATTACATTAGTCAGCGGTTCAGATACGGTTAAGAGCGATCGAATTTCCCAAGGCCACCGCGTCTTGCACCCGGAACCGGTGTCTGTTCCGGGTGCCGAGGATTATGTCGAGTTTCTGCGGGCTGCTTGCGTGGAGGTCGATCGACAACAGCGCAAAACTCAAATTCAAGCCCAAGTAGAAGCAGCCGCCACAAAACAAGGCGGTTACGCCGATATTACCGATGACTTGTTAGAAGAAGTTACTGATTTGGTAGAATGGCCAAACGCAGTAGTCGGCAAATTTGACGACGAATTTTTGATATTGCCGCCGGAAGTAATCACCACAATTATTGTCACCAACCAGCGGTATTTCCCAATTCTCAAAAATCCTGATTTCCCCGAACTATTGCCATATTTCATTACAATTTCCAACGGCGATCCGGCTAAATCGGCGATTATTGCCGCCGGAAACGAGCGAGTCGTGCGGGCGAGATTAGCAGACGGTCAGTTTTTCTACAAAGCAGACTTGGCAAAGCCTTTAGAGGATTATTTGCCCAAGTTGGAGACAGTCACTTTCCAGGAAGATTTGGGTACAGTGCGGGAAAAGGTCGATCGACTGTGCAAGATTGCCAGTCTCATCGCAAATCAACTGCAAATAACAGCCACAGAACAAGCTTACATAGAAAGAGCAGCATTACTTTGCAAAGCCGATCTTGTTACCCAAATGGTTTACGAACTTCCCGAAATGCAAGGAATTATGGGACAGAAATATGCCTTAGCCAGTGGCGAACCGGAAGCCGTAGCAACAGCAATTTTCGAGCATTATTTGCCCAAAGGTGCGGGCGACAATTTGCCCCAAACTCTGACAGGCCAAGTTGTCGGAATTGCCGACAAATTAGACACTTTAGTCAGCATTTTCGGCTTAGGAATGCTGCCAACTGGTTCCTCTGATCCCTTCGCTTTGCGGCGCGCAGCCAATGCCATAATTAACATTATTTGGGCGGCTCAGTTACCAGTCAATTTGCACCAGTTACTCGCAGAAAGTGTTGGTGAATTCACAGCAATACGCCCGGAAACCAGCCCAGAATTGCAGTCCCAATTATCCGAGTTTTTCCTGCAAAGAATTCGGACTTTGCTGCAAGAAGAAAAGAATATAGATTACGATTTGGTGAATGCAGTTTTGGGAGAAAATGACCCAGAATATACGGAACGAGCATTGCGAGATTTGTTGGATGCTTTGGAAAGAGCGCTTTTCTTGCAGCAAATCCGCAATAACAATACATTGGATAAAATTTACGAAACAGTCAACCGTTCAACTCGTTTGGCGGCTCAGGGAGATTTGAACAAAGTTGAATTGGAGCCGAAAACTGTGGTAAAACCAGAGTTATTTCAAAAGTCGTCCGAACCAGCTTTCTATGACGCTTTAGTAAAGTTAGTGCCGCAAACTCAGTTATCGAAGCAAACCCGCAATTATCAGCTATTGGTAGATAGTTTGACTGAAATTGCTCCGGCTGTCAGCAACTTTTTTGACGGGCCAGAAAGCGTTTTGGTGATGGATGCTGACCCGGAAATTAAGCGCAATCGGTTGAGTTTATTGGGGTTGCTGCGGAATCACGCGCGGGTGTTGGGTGACTTTGGGGCGATCGTGAAAGGTTAAACGAAGATAAGACGGCGGTTGAAACCGCGCCTACAAAAACGAAGTCCGCCTCCGCGGACTGAAGAAAATAACGTAAACGTTCTTCAACCCGCAGAGGCGGGTTTTGTTTGTATAGACGCGGTTTCAACCGCCCGGTCTTCTTTATTTTAGGAAAAACGGCAAAAGTCACTCAATAGGCAGACGAAATTTGATGCTGCTTAGTTGCTATTTTAACTTGTTGCCAATTTTTCACCGCGCCGCGAGCTCCCGGGCGATCGGGCAAATCAACCAACCGCCGTCAAGTACCTTCTGCCGATCG
>JAJAYT010000122.1 GCA_026786085.1 Microcoleus sp. CAN_BIN18
AAACCACCGGCGGAGTCAAAAACTCGTCCGAGACGGCGGGGGTAAACCCAGTTACCTAGCAAGCGAATCAGGATAGAGCCGATTTCACTGGATACGATGTCTGATGGGCCCATAATTGAAAGTTTCCCGGCTTCTAGTTCAATTTGGTAATCTAAACCAGCTTCGGAAAAAGCGGTTTGAACTTGCTCTATATCTTTGACCGTCATCATTGACATAAGATTTTTCTCCCGTTATGATATGATATTTAATTTTAGCACGATCGCTATTTTTAACCTATTATTTAGTCAAACAGGAATGATTTAACCGCAGAGGGCGCAGAGGACACAGAGAAAGAGAAGAGAGAGATGAATAATTTCGATACCAGCGGATTTGATGTAACACAAAAAAGTATGAAAAATCACCCAACTCGAATGCAATCGGTACAGTCGCCAATTATTCCAGTAGTTGGTGAACTGATTCGCCAAAATCCGGGAACAATCTCATTAGGACAAGGCGTGGTTTCTTACAATCCGCCGCCAGAATCCTTTGCCAAAATTCCCGAATTCTTCGCAAATCCCGATAATCACAAATACAAAGCCGTCGAAGGAATCCCACAATTACAAGCTGGAATCGCAGCGAAACTTCAAATAGATAACGGCATAGAAATTAACAGTAAAAACTGCGTTGTTGTTACCGCCGGCAGCAATATGGGATTTGTTAATGCGATTCTGGCCATCACTTCTGCGGGGGACGAAGTTATTATTCAAGCACCTTATTATTTCAACCATGAAATGGCGACAGTTATGGCAAATTGTCATCCAGTCATTGTAGAAACTGACGCCAACTATCAACTCAATATCCATGCTATAAAACAAGCAATTACTGACAAAACGCGAGCAATTGTCACTATTTCACCAAATAACCCAACTGGCGTAGTTTATTCTGCGGGCGCACTTCGAGAAATTAACGAAATTTGCCGCCAACACAATATCTATCATATCAGCGACGAAGCTTACGAATATTTTACTTATGACGGAGTTAAACATTGTTCGCCCGCAGCTTTTCCCGATAGTCACGAATACACAATTTCTCTATTTACGCTTTCCAAAGCCTACGGTTTTGCCAGTTGGCGAATCGGATATATGGTGATTCCAGAACATTTGCTGGTGTCAGTGAGAAAGATTCAAGATACAATTCTGATTTGTCCGCCTGTAATTTCGCAATATGTAGCTTTGGGGGCCTTGCAAGTTGGACGAAAATACTGCGATAATTACGTAAGGTCGATCGCCTCCGTGAGACAACTCGTATTAGACGAACTCAATACCATCCAAAATTTGTGTACAATTTCCCCAGCCTGCGGAGCTTTCTACTTTTTCTTGAAAGTTGACACACAACTCGATACAATGGAATTAGTAGAAAGATTAATTCGCGAATATCATGTAGCAGTGCTTCCCGGTACAACTTTCGGTATGGATAGCGGGTGCTATTTGCGCGTTGCTTACGGTGCCCTAGAAACTGAAACAGCAGCAGCCGGAATCAGCAGATTAGTTAAAGGTTTGAAAACAATTTTAGGAGCTTGAAGAATGGTTACTGCTAACTTAAAAACAAATCTAAATTCTCAACAATCCACTAGCTCAAAACTGGAAGATTTGCGAAATTTAATGCTAAATCATGACTTAGATTGCTATTTCATCCCAGCAGTGGACGAACATTTAAACTTATATGGTTCCGAAGCTAAACAGCGCAGGGCTTGGATTAGTGGCTTTACAGGTTCCGCTGGCGATTTGTTGGTTGGGAAAAATTTCGCTTGGTTGTTTGTTGATTCTCGCTATTACGAACAAGCAGAATTGCAAGTTGATTCTGCACTCATCCAAATATCTAAACTGGGTTTGGAAGAAAATCTCACTTTAATTGAAACTGTAGAAAAACTAACGGCAGAATCTGCATCAACTCCAAAAAAATTGCGTTTAGGTTTCGATCCTTTTACTCTTTCAGTCGAGCAATTTAAGAGTTGGGGTAAAAAATTTGGTGATGCTAAAATTGAACTGATACCAGTATCGGACAATTTAGTAGACAAAGTTCGATCGCACAATCCAACAAAAACATCGGAAACCTTACCCGCGATTGATGAATCTCCCCTATTTAGCTTACCTGTATCGCTGACAGGAGAAAGCGCCACCGAAAAATTAGCCAGAGTCAGGGAAGCGATGGAAAAAGCTAACATCGATGTGCTTCCGATTACCAATCTCAATCAAATAGCCTGGTTGTTCAATCTCCGAGGTTCGGATATTCCCAACATTCCAATTTTCATATCCTATGCAATTGTCACTACCGATGCAGCGTTTTTGTTGACCAATTCCGAAAGAGTGTCACCAGAAATTCAGCAAGATTTGCAAAAATGTGCAACTCTACTTCCCTACGAAAATTATCCACAAACTTTGCTAGATTGTATATCTCAGCCAAAACTAACTCGCGTTTTGTTGGATGCTAAACACACTACAGCAGGGACTCATCAGTTAATTGTAAATCGTCAAGTCAAGGATGCAGAGAATATCAAAATAGTCTTTGGAGCAAATCCGATTGAGGGGATGAAAGCTCGAAAGAACTCTGTAGAAATTGAGCAGATGAAATCGGCTAATTTCAAGGCAAGTAAAGCTAAAACTTTAACCTTAAAGTGGTTGACAGAGCAGTTAGAAAATGGTAAGACTTTAACAGAATTTGATGTTAAAGAAACCATTGAGCAATTTTACCAGCAAGAAACAGACTTTCAGAGTTTAAGTTTTAGAACGATCGCCGGTGCGGGAGTAAATAGCTCGATCGTCCATTACGGCACTCCAAGTCCTGAAGTCACGTTAAAACCAGGGGAATTCCTGTTACTGGACTCAGGATCGCAATATTTGGGAGGTACAACCGATGATACCAGAACCGTAATTATCGGAGAACCAACGGCGCTACACATTGAACATTACACAACAGTTTTAATCGCACATATTAGCTGTGCAATGCAGCAATTTCCCAAAGCAACAATGGGAGTGCAATTAGATGCGATCGCCCGTCATGTATTATGGCAAGAACAGCTAGACTACGGACACGGGACGGGGCACGGAGTCGGGGCATTTCTCGCCGTTCACGAAGGGCCAAACGGCATCAGCAAATCTGTCCAATATTGCCTAGAACCGGGAATGGTAACTAGCATAGAACCGGGATATTATCAACCGGGATGGGGCGGAATTAGGATCGAAAATCTCTATGTTGTCATAGAAATGCCGTCAAAGAATGATCTAGTTTGGTACGGATTTGAACCGCTGACGTATATTCCGTTTGACCGAAAATTGATTAATGGCGATCGGCTGTCCAAGACTCAACTACAATGGTTGAATAACTATCACGCTTCTGTAGTCGAGAAACTCGCACCTGTAATGGATGCAGCAACAATTTCATGGTTGAAAAAAGCCTGCGCT
>JAJAYT010000123.1 GCA_026786085.1 Microcoleus sp. CAN_BIN18
AATGCCAACCCCACAACACAATTTAACTCTAGTGGAACAGGCAAGATGCCTGTTGCTGTTGCTGCTCAATACCTGCCGCTATCGACACCAGCCAGAGTAGCAATCAGGCAAGTCAGGGCATTGGCAGATTCGATCGACTCCAACGGATTTATGTCCATGTCAGCCAAATACAATCCCAATACTTATTATCGACAACGGGCTTACGTTTCTGGTAGGTTCGATCGCGACTACGAAGACTTCAACCTGGGAGGGAAACAAGCCAAAGCTTTCAATTCAGCCGTAGCCTTTGTCAAAAATCGTAAAATTCCCCTGGTTTTCGTCAATTTGCCACTTACTGATGATTACTTAGATCCAACTCGTCGATCGGCAGAACAGCAGTTTGGGCGGCGAATGCAGCAACTCTCGCAGCAAAAAGGCTTCGCTTTCCGCGACTTGTCGCAACGGTGGCCCGGCCGCAACGACTATTTTGTTGACCCCAGCCACTTAAATCGGTTTGGGGCGATCGCCGTTTCTCGCCTCCTCGCCAGCGATTCCAGCATTACATGGCCCAGGCCCAAATCTCGAAGCACCGACGGGTAATACGATTTTGGATTTTCGATTAAAGAATTGATATAAACTCTAAAATGATGTCCAAAATCAATTTGTCCGATCGAACATCTTCCGATTTTTAAGTCAGCCTAAAATCTCAAAATCCCAAATCCCAAATTGATTAATTGTGCAGTTAAAACAAGTAATTATCGCCCACAAAGCCAGAGATCCACTCAGCCAGAGGTGGGCAGAACAGTGTGCCCGCCAGTTAGAAAGTCGCGGGTGTCAAGTTTTGATGGGCCCCAGCGGGCCAAAAGATAACCCATATCCGGTGTTTTTAGCTTCTAGTAACAGCCCAATTGATTTAGCGGTGGTGCTCGGAGGCGACGGTACGGCGCTGGCTGCGGCGCGGAATTTGGCTGCTGACGACATCCCGATTTTAGCGGCGAATATCGGAGGACATCTCGGTTTTTTAACGGAGTCTTTTGAAGACTTCCAAAATACTGAAGAGATTTGGGACAGACTGGCCGAAGACAGGTATGCCGTGCAGAAGCGGATGATGTTACAGGCGGCGATTTTTGAGGGAAGCAGAACCAATCTCGAACCGGAGAGCGATCGATTTTTAGCCCTGAATGAAATGTGCATCAAACCTGCTTCTGCCGATCGAATGCCGAGCTGTATTCTAGAAATGGAAGTCGATGGCGAAGTAGTCGATCAATATCAAGGCGACGGCTTAATTGTCGCAACTCCCACCGGTTCGACTTGCTACACCGCATCTGCCAACGGGCCGATTATTCACCCAGGCATGGAGGCGATCGCCGTTACTCCGATTTGCCCCTTAAGTTTATCCAGTCGGGCGATCGTCCTGCCGCCCGGTTCAGTCGTCAGCATTTGGCCTTTAGCCGATTACGAACTCAGTACCAAACTCTGGACAGACGGCATTTTGGGTACTGCAATTTGGCCGGGACAGCGCGTAGACGTGCGGATGGCCGACTGCGAAGCCAAGTTCATCATTTTGCGCGAAAACTATTCTTATTACGGCACTTTGAGGGAAAAACTTCAGTGGGCAGGAGCCAGAATTAAGTACAGCAACAATCACCGCAATTAATCCGAAATCATCCACTATTAATTATTAATAAATTCTAAGTTTTACAAACAAAACCCACCTTACCCAACCCATAATTTATAGACAAAACTCTGTTAAGATCACTTAATCTCTTGACAAACAGCCTGATCCATGCAAACCCTGAAAAAATCAACCCGACCTTTCGATCCTCAAGATACATATCCCTGTCCCGTCTGCCGTACCGGTGAAATTGCTACCATGCCGATGATGGAAGCCCTCGCTTGCAACTTCTGTCAGCACATTTTTACCGCAAACGTTGACAGACAATCGCTCCAAATGGCCGATCGACAACCGCCCGTAAATTGGCACTGGAATGGCAAACAGTGGATAGGCGCACACCTCGAAGGCGTAGAATTCGGATGGCCCTACTTTGCAGCGGCGATCGGTCTAATTTTTCTTCCCACTACCTTACTGGGACTTTCAGCTTACTACTTTCCCCCAGTTCCCGGCAGCCGCTTGTCGTGGCTACCCACCGCTTGGACAGGCTTAGCTTTTTTGTCCCATCTAGGCATTGTCGTGTGGTTGATCGGTGAATTTTATCAATTCCCGGTGGTGACGTACTTCAGAGCTTGGGGGCGCAGGATTCGCCACCGCTAGCCAGATCGATGTGGGATTCGAGATTTGGGGATTGAAGAGTCGTGGACGCAAAAACCCCGTTTCTGAAGGTAATTGCGTGATTTTAGCTGGAAAATCGATCGATTTGGGATGTCAGATTTGGGATTTGGGATTCAAGAAAAAGTTCAAATCCGCACTTGAGCAGTTATAATCATTTGCTATTCTAAATAGTCAGATACACCGCATAGCTATTTGTGAGGAGAGCGATGAACATACTTGGAATCTCGGCGTATTACCACGACAGCGCCGCAGCCTTAATTCGCGATGGAGAAATTATCGCCGCAGCGCAGGAAGAAAGATTTTCCCGCAAAAAGCACGACGCCCGATTTCCCAAGAATGCGATCGCCTATTGCCTAAAAGAAGCGAAAATTGACCTACAACAACTCGATCGCATAGTTTTTTACGACAAACCTTTAGTCAAATTCGAGCGTCTTCTCGAAACCTATTTAGCCTACGCACCCCAAGGTTTTCGCTCTTTCCTAACCGCCATGCCCATCTGGCTAAAAGAAAAGCTTTACCTCAAAACCATGCTCAAAAGAGAGCTCGCAGAAATGGCCAACTGCAAAACATCAAAGCTACAGCCATCTTTGCTATTTACCGAACACCACCAATCCCACGCAGCCTCAGCATTTTTCCCCAGCCCCTTCCAAAAAGCCGCCGTTTTGTGCCTCGACGGTGTGGGTGAGTGGGCCACAACCTCCGTTTGGCTGGGAGACGGAAACCAACTGATACCTCAGTGGGAAATCGATTTTCCCCACTCCTTGGGTTTGCTTTATTCAGCTTTCACCTACTACACCGGCTTCAAAGTCAACTCTGGTGAATACAAACTGATGGGTTTAGCGCCCTACGGCGAACCCAAGTATGTAGACAAAATTCTCACCCATTTGATCGACCTCAAAGATGACGGAACTTTCCGTTTGAACATGGATTATTTCAACTATACTGTTGGCTTAACCATGACAAATAAGAAGTTTGACGAACTATTTGAAGGGCCGCCGCGTCGAGGTGAAGGCAAATTGACTCAGCGGGAAATGGACATTGCCGCATCCATTCAAGTTGTTACCGAAGAAGTTGTTTTGCGGCTTTGCAGAACAGTTAAAAAAGAATTGGATGTCGATTATCTTTGTCTTGCGGGCGGCGTTGCTCTTAACTGCGTTGCTAACGGCCGACTTTTGCGGGAAAATATTTTCAAAGATATTTGGATTCAGCCAGCGGCGGGAGATGCTGGCGGTGCTTTGGGCGCGGCTTTGGCGATTTGGTATCAGTATGGCGAACAAACTCGTACTGTTGCTGATGAGTTACTCGTAGTTAATAATATTAAGCAGGAGAGGACTGAAGTCCTTACTACGAACCTGGAGAGGACTGAAGTCCTTACTACGAGCCAAGCTGTCGCAACAGTGGCGAAGTCTGTGGCTCATTTAACTTGTCACGATCAAATGCGCGGTTCGTATTTGGGGCCACGGTTTACTGACACGGAAATTCTGGAATATTTGGATGCTGTCAAAGCTAGCTATCACCGATTGGATGATGCTGAGTTAATGCCGCAGTTGGCAGAAATTTTGGAACAGGGAAATGTCGTCGGATGGTTCCAAGGGCGGATGGAATTTGGGCCGCGGGCTCTGGGAGGTCGATCGATCATTGGAGATCCCCGTAATGCTAAAATGCAGTCCGTGATGAACCTGAAAATTAAATATCGGGAATCATTTCGACCTTTTGCGCCGTCAATCTTAGCCGAACGAGTTGCGGATTATTTCGAGATGGATCATTCTAGCCCTTATATGCTATTAGTAGCTCCTGTCAAAACCAGTCTCCGCATCCCGATGACTGCGGAACAAGAACAACTTTTTGGTATTGAAAAGCTTAACATTCCGCGATCGGAAATCCCGTCTGTCACCCACGTCGATTACTCGGCTCGCATCCAAACAGTTCACAAAGAAACCAATCCTCGGTACTATGACTTAATCAGTCATTTTGAAAGGCGATCGGGATGTCCGATTTTGGTAAATACTTCTTTCAACGTCCGAGGCGAACCCATTGTTTGTACTCCTGAAGATGCTTACCGCTGTTTCATGCGAACCGAAATGGATTATCTGGTTTTAGAGAATTTCTTGATTCCTAAATCAGAACAAATCCCTTGGAAACAAGACGAAGCTTGGAAAAATGAATTTGAACTAGATTAGCCAGAAGGGCGGGTTTTTGAGCTTTTTCATAACAGAAAAAATTCCGCCTAAAACCCCCTAAAAACTACCTACCTTCTTTTTTTATCCGTTACATCCGTTACATCCGTTACACAATCCGCTGCCGAACTTCCTTCAACATGAACGACGAAATTAAAAAACTAGATCAAAAAGGCTTGCGCGATTTCGGGCTGCTAGTTGGCGGCTTGATTGCGGTGCTATTCGGTTTAGCAGTACCTTTACTGCGGAGACATTCTATACCTTGGTGGCCCTGGGCGATCGGCGCAGTCCTAGTTGTGCTAGCATTAGTTGCGCCGAAATCGCTGAATCCCGTTTATCACGCGTGGATGTGGTTTGGACTTACCCTCAATAAGATCGAAACGCCGATCGTTCTGGGGATAGTTTTTTACCTGATAGTTTGGCCGATGGGAGCAATCAAAAATATTTTCGGCGAAGATGCAATGCGACGCAAACTTAATCCAAAAATGGATACTTATCGCGTCCAAAGTAAAGAAAGAACAAAAGTTAGTATGGAGCGTCCTTTCTAAGTGTTTGAATCAACATTAGATTTTCTCAAAGATTTGTGGGCGTTTATGAAAGAACGCCAAAAATATTGGCTGCTACCATTAATTGTGACTTTAGTCTTCTTGGGAGCTTTGATTGTCATCAGTCAGGGTTCTGTGATTGCTCCGTTTATTTACACTTTGTTTTGACAGAATGAGCAAGTTGAAGAATTTGGGTGTCAATTTAGGTTTGACACTCGGCGGCTTATTTATGGGGGTGGTAATTGGTGAAATTGGGTTACGAGTTGCCAGAGTTGAGGGTTCCCCAAGAATTGGAGATTTTGTAGACTCGGCGCCAACTGGTTTCCATACTTCCGATCGCGATCTGGGTTGGAAGCTCAAACCCGGTGTGTCGGGCGAGTGGAAGGGCGAAGGTGAGAGTTTTGTGCAGGTGAATAGTGACGGTTTGCGCGATCGCGAACACACAAAAGCCAAACCTCCGAATACTCTCCGAATCGCAGTTTTGGGCGATTCTTTCACCGAAGCAATCCACGTACCAGTCGAACAAACTTTCTGGTCGAAATTGGAACGAAAGTTAGGCAACTGCGAGGCCATTAAGGGACGAAAAAATGTTGAGGTGATCAATTTCGGCGTGCAGGGTTATGGTACTGCTCAAGAATTGATAATGCTGCGAAAAAAAGTATGGGATTACAGTCCTGATATTGTAATTCTTGCCTTTTTTATTGGCAATGATGTGATTAACAATTCCCCGCAACTAGAATACGATCGCTACCGACCATTTTTTGTGTATGATGCTAGCGGCAAGTTAGTACAGGATATGTCTTTTCGCGATTTAGCACCGATCGATCGCAACGAAAGAGCAGTTTCATTCGTAGACAGATTGCCCAGTTTGATCGTCAACAATTCGCGCATTTTGCAGGTGATCAAAAAAGTAGATTTAGACATAAAAAAGCGGCAGTTATCTGCGGATTTTACCGCTTTGACTACCAAAAACTTCAATCCACCTCAAGATGCAGCTTGGAAAGAGGCGTGGAGAGTGACAGAGGGTTTGATTGTGACAATGCGGAATGAAGTCGTGCAGAAAAAGGCTGATTTCTTGGTTGTGACGATCGGCGATCCGATTCAAGTTGGACGGGATGTCAAGATCCGAAAAGATTTTATGACACAAAACAACATTCAGGATTTGTTTTATCCTAATAGGCGGCTGGAAAAATTGGGCGCGCGCGAGGGGTTTCGGGTACTAAATTTGGCCGAACAGTTCCAAGGTTACACGGAAAAATATCAAGTCTGCGCCCACGGTTTTGATAATTCTGTACCCTGTGGAGGGCACTGGAATGAACTCGGACATCGGCTGGCCAGTATCATGATCAACCGAAATTTATGCGAAAATTTGAAGCAGTCTCAAGTCCCCAAAAAACAACCGTAATCAGTCAAATTTCATGAAAGATTCAACGCAGATCCAAAAAGGTAAAAATATATTAACTTTAATCGCTGTTAATTTGGCGATCGCCTTTATTTGTCTCGAAGCTTTATCGCTGGCTTTTTATTTTATCAACCAAAAGCAGTTTTTTTATACCAGAACCAAAGCTAAAGAAAAAGTAGTCGAAGATATTGAACGGATCGGAATTAGACTAAATGAATCTATCGTAGAAAGAGTGCACCCGTTTTTTGGCTACGTCCTCAAACAAGGTGCTTTTCCCAATGAAAAATTAAAATTAAAAGTCAACAAAGAAGGCTTTTATTCGCGCTACGAATATCCGTTTATTAAAACCAATAAAAAACAATTTATTATCGGCATTTTTGGCGGTTCTGTTGCTAATAACTTTGCAGTAGATGAGTATATAACTCAAAGATTGTCTAAAAAATTGCAGAGTTATCCAGAATTTGCCGATCGCGAAATTGTGGTTTTAAATTTTGGCAACGGCGGCTACAAACAACCCCAACAATTACTAATCTTAAATTATTTTCTGGCTTTAAGTCAAGAGTTGGATTTAGTCATCAATATTGACGGTTTTAACGAAGTAGCCCTCTCAAATTTAAACAACAAAGCCCAGCTAGAAATAGGAATGCCCAGCGTTCAGCACATACAGCCGTTAACAAGTTTAGCAAGCAATGTGTCGCCGGAGGTGATGAGTGCGATCGTCCAAATCAACGACAACAAAAAACAGTTGAAAGCAAGTATTGACAAATTGCAAACTTGTCAAATTGCTTTGTGTCACGCCGTTACATCGCTGAGAGTGAAACAATTAGTCAACAATTATCAGCAAGCAATCGTCAAGTACGACGCCCAAGTCAAACAATCTAACTCAGACACGGCAAACAGCGGTATAGTATACATTCCCAAAGCTGACTCTGTTTTGCCGGATGCTGCTGCTTATGACAAAATGGCATCGCTATGGTACGAATCGTCGATCGGGATGAATCAAATTTTATCAAGTAGAAACATTAAGTATTTTCACTTTATCCAGCCCAACCAGTATTATCCAACTAAACGAGCATTTACCGCAAAAGAAAAGGAAACTGCAATTAGCAAAGACAGCCCGTACATTGAAGGGGTGACAAAAGGTTATCCGGCGCTGTTGTCCAAAGTTGATGACTTGCAAAAAGCTGGGGTTAATGTGTTTAGCGCCGTAAATATTTTGGACAATACAAAAGATACGGTTTACAAAGATGCCTGCTGTCATTATAATTCAGTGGGAGAGGAAGTATTGGCAAACTATGTTTCCAGTTCCATTATTAAAGTAGTGAGAAAGTCTAAATAAATATTGATGAAAGATTTTAAGTTGATTAACAAAAGCCAAGAAATTATCAAAATTACTTTGATTAACTTGGCGCTTTTACTTGTTTTCCTAGAACTCGGTTCCTTGGGATGGTATTTTTTCAAGCACAAGCAATTTTTCTATACTAGACAAAAGGCGCAAGATAAGTCGGCTTTAGGAATTAATTTAGAAGGAGTGCGGCTCAATCAGTCTATTGTCGAAAGGTTTCATCCTTTCTTTGGGTTTATTCAAAAACCAGGGCCAGATTTTCGCCCTGGTTTTAAGATTAACAACTATGGATTTATCTCTCCTTACGATTACCCTTTTAAAAAGATTAAAAAAAATCAATTTGTGATCGGAATTTTTGGGGGTTCGGTGGCTTCCGATTATTCAATTTTTCAAATTCAAAACAAAATTTTACCTCAATACCTCAAGCAGGTTCCGGGTTTACAAGATAAAGAATTTGTAATTTTGTCTTTTGCTACCGGCGGCTACAAACAGCCGCAACAATTATTAATCTTAAACTATTTCTTGGCTTTAGGTCAAGAGTTAGATCTAGTCGTCAATATAGATGGCTTTAATGAAGTAGCACTTTCTAATATAAACAATAAAAATCAAATTGATCTGGCGATGCCAAGCAATCAGCATATTCTGCCGCTGATTAGCTTGGCAAATAATAGCCTTTCTACTAAGGCTATGCAAGCAACTCTCAGAATTAAAGAAAATAAAACTAGGATTAATGAGGGTTTGGAAAGTTTGCAAAACTGCTCTTTAGCTGCGTGTGATGCTTTGACTTCTGTTTACGTTCAAAATTTAGTCAATAGTTATCGGAGAGATGTGATTGCGTTTGAAAAAGAAGGGGGCAAACAACAACAAGATGACGAGGGCAGCGTGATTTATATTAATAAAAATAAGTCGGTTTTAGAGGATTCAGCAGCTTTTGAACAAATGGCGTGGAATTGGGCGAAAAGTTCAATTTTTATGCACAAAGTGCTGTCTGCGAGTAATGTTCCTTATTTTCACGTCCTTCAGCCGAATCAATATTATCAGACGAAAAGGGTGTTTGGCGATGCCGAAAAGCGGATTGCTTTTAACAATGATACTCCTTATGCTCAATCTGTGGAAATTGGTTATCCGGCTCTTTTGAGTAAGTTTCCTAATTTACAAAAAAATCAGATCAATATTTTGAATGGGGTTAAGGTGTTTGATCAGACAAAAGATGCTGTTTATGTAGATAGTTGTTGCCATTACAATCAAGCTGGAAATGTAATTTTTAGCAATTTTGTGGGCAGTTCTATTCTGGAATCTTTGCGGAAGGATGAGGCTAGGAGTAATAAAAAATAGGGAGATATAGAAGACCGGGCGGTTGAAACCGCGTCTATACAGACAAAACCCGCCTCCGCGGGTTGAAGAGTGGGCGGTTGAAATTACATTATTTTCTTCAGTCCGCGGAGGCGGACTTCCTTTGTGTAGACG
>JAJAYT010000124.1 GCA_026786085.1 Microcoleus sp. CAN_BIN18
AGCTAAGTTATTGCAAATATCGGAACCCAAGCTATTTGTTAATGACTTACCTGCGCTTGATGTCAAGGCGACAGATAATGTAAATATTATAGCAGAAAAAATCAAGGCATGGTGCGAAACCAGACCGCAACTTGAAGAGAATTTGGAGAACGAAATTGAGCAAGCTGGGCCTGGCGGCACTGATGGAGATGCACCGGAAGAAGTCGTGAGGGAGTTTATGGAAGTGATGCAGGATAATATGATGAGGCTATATCCGTCTGGGCCGCCGGTTCCGGTGGTTGAAACCGGTGATTCTGGGACGGAATCGGTTGATAATCCAACATAAATACTGTCGCGAATCTCAGAAACCGGGTTTCTTTCTATATCTCTCGTTTTAAACCCAAATTTGTCGCAGAAACCCGGTTTCTCGCTACTCAGCGAGAGAATTGCGAATTGCGATCGCAAACCTGCGACTATTAACCACAATCATCAGCGTCCAAAATCCCACGCTAACCCACGAATCCGCCGGGGGTTAAAAACCCCCGTCTCATAGCAAAAGTCCTCTCAAAGAGGACTGAAGAACACAATTTTAAACAAGCATTGTAATATCTCCCCAGTCGGTTTCAACCGACTTTAGCTATGAGACAGGGGTTTTAACCCCTGTCGGAATGTCGGAATATCGGTATGTCGGACTATCGGAATATCGAACTTGCAAACAAGCTACCGAAATTCTGTTTATTTAACCGGATATAATATCAGTAGATCCTACAAGGTTTGATTATGAACGAACCAACGCAAATCAAAAATCCCAGCATCACTCTCTATCCTTTCCACCTGCGGAATGACGGAGACGAAGGCTACCAACAACCAGCGAAAAATGCCGAACATATCTGGCAAACCCTAGCAGATAATGTCGGCGAAAAATTCAATTTCCCTGAGCTCAAATCCCTCCGAGATCAGCTAATCTGCTACCAAAACGGACAGTATCATCCAGCGGGCGAAGATGGGAATTTAAGCGACCAAAAACTGCTAGCCAATCGCAAAACCTTAAAGTTTGAGTCGCTTACTCTCCCCGATAATCTCATACTCAACGGTTCAATTTCTGCAAGACGAATTCACGATACCTACGCCGCAGATTTGACTTTTTACTATAATAATGCTACCATTCAAGTAGCAGATTTAAAGCAATTAAATCCCCAAGGTTGCCTGCTACCGAATAAAATTCAAGCATCCATCGGACAAACATTATTGCTGTATGCAGAACCTGTAGGGTTCTATGATGATTCTGCTGCTTATGGCGCGCTGGCTGAGGAATGCGTGCGGGCCTTTGTGGGAGAGGGAATCGCACCGGAATTGAAGTTAACCGTCGCCGGGAAGTTGTTTGGTAGTCCGATTTTTGAATATGATAATATTCCCAAAAATTGTCATATCTTAGTCTGGTTGCAAGAAGACCCCAAAACTCTAGTTCGGGCTACAGCAACGTTTAACTTTTATTGGACGAATCTACTGTGTGCTCGCAGTAAAATATTGTTTGTGTACCGCCAAGCTAAGGAAAGTTATCGCCTCGGACAACAAATAGCCAGCAAGTTAGAAAAATTACTGCCAAAATTTACTCAAATTGAAGCTGAACCAAATCTAGAAGATAAACTCACGAAGTTAAAGAGTTTGTTGGCGACAATCAGCAGTCTAGTATTTGATTATGCCCAGGAATTGCGGCATTTGCAAGAGTTCAGTATTACGATTGATATTAATACTGACAATTATGAGGAAGCTTGTGGTAGAATTAAAGCATTGTCCATTGAAGGCGATGATTTGCGGTTTTTGCAGAAGTTTGGGGATTTGTCCGATCGCAAATATCAAAGTCAAATCCAAAAATACTTAAATTACCTGATGGCGAATCAAGATTTTTTCCAGCAGACAATCTCGACAATTCGCGGGATGGTGGAAATCGAACAGGCGCAGTTAAGCCGGGAACAGGCAGAAAGAGAACATCAGCGCGATCGCGAACAAATACAATTATACAAGCAAAAGGAAGAAGAGCAGAAAGATCGCGATGAAACTCAAATCACACAGGACAAGGAAAGCGAAGATAAAGAGAAAAAGCGCGATCGCCAACTTGAGAATATCATATTTTTTGTAGGAACTGCGATCGGCGGCGGACAAATCTTTTCAGCCGCCTATCCCCTAATCAAAGATACACCGATTAAATGGCAACCCGATTCTTCCCTCCCGCTTCATCCCTTCACCGCGACGATTATCTGGAGTTTGCTTTTCGGTTTAGGATTTGGCGGGCTAATATTGGGTATCCTGCTGCTGGTAAGGAAAATATTCCCCAAGCCGTAGTCGCTGCTAATAAAAATATTGCCCTGGTAGCGGCGGCTTCACCTTGTTTAACTCTAAATGTAACTACTAGCTTGACGGGTGAACATGGAGCAGTAAATTCCGTTTGATGCGATCAATTCGTCATGAGTTCCGATTTCGGCTATTTTACCATCTTCCATCACCGCGATGCGATCGGCAATTTTGGCCAATCCCAATCTGTGACTGATCACAATCGTGGTTTTCCCGGCGGCGATTTGGCGGAAGATGCTGTAAATTTCGTGTTCTGTCTTCGGATCGAGGGCGGCGGTTGGTTCGTCAAAAATTAGGACTTCGGCTGTAGAAAGCCGCATGAGGGCGCGGGCGATCGCAATTCTTTGCCACTGTCCCCCCGATAAGTCGATGCCGTCTTCTAATTGTTTCCCCAAGGGCGTTTCTAAACCTTGTTCTAAACTGTTGACTTTGGCTGCAATTCCGGCTTCGGAAATTGCTTGATTAATTGCGGTGTCATCCGAGAGGGAAAGCAAGTCGCCGAAGCCGACGTTTTCTCGCACTGTCGAGGGGAAGCGGGCGTAATCTTGCATGACTACTGCGATGCGCGATCGCACGTATGCTAGAGAGTACGATCGCAAATCTTGACCGTTCCAGGCGATCGTACCACTTGTGGGGTCGTACAGACGGCCGAGGAGTTTGCCGAGAGTAGTTTTACCCGCGCCATTTTCACCGACAACTACTAACATTTCACCCGGATTAATGGTTAAGTTGATATCTGTAACTGTGTTTTTAGTGCTACCGGGATAGCAAAAAGATAAATCCTTAATCTCGATGCCAATTTTATCTTTTGTGGGGCGGGCATCTTGCCCGCCATCTGGTAAACTAGGCAAGCGAGATGCCACATTCACCAGCGGAGACTGCAACTCTGGCTTCAGATCCAAAAGTTGAAAAATAGGACTAACGCCGAGGGCAATATCATACAAAGTCGTGTAACTATTAATCAGTAATTCTAAACTGTTTTCTACTTGAACAATCAAACCCGAATATAGCGCCAAATCCCCCAAAGTATAGCGCCCTGCCAAAGCTCCCATTACTACATAAACAAAGGGCAAAGCTACTCCCACTCTACTAAATATCGACCACAAAAGTACAATAATTGATGCTTTTTTTCGGATTGCCTGCATTTCGCTAAAAAACTGCACAAACTGACCTTGCCAGCGTTTGAGCCAAAGTTCCTGCAACCCAAATAAACGCAATTCTTTAGCGTATTCTTCCCCCATTAATACCCTAGATGACAAGTTCATTTCGCGACTAATCTTAGCTTGCTTTTTTTGAACTCTCCAGATGATTCTGGTATATTTTCTTTCGATGTAAATTGAGGGAATTGATGAAATCAACATCAGCAATGGAACCCACCAAGCTATGGCAGCAGCAAGGCTGACAGATGGAATGAAAATAAAAATTCCCGTGATTGTCATGCTGATGCTGAATGCTAGTTGCTGTATTTTGGATACTCCGGTTTTTGCAAGTTCTACAATATTTAATAGTTCGGGGTTTTCAAACAGGGCGATATCGTCGAAATTGGCTACTTTTTCGAGGACTTTTCCTTCGACTGCGCCTTGAACTCGATCGCGTAAAGATGTTACTGTAAAGGAACTCATGGTTTCGATGGAATCGCCGACTAATTTGAGACTTAAGACTCCGGCAACACTCCACAGCAATATTGGATGATCGAGCATCAAAGTTAAGGGCTGTGCTGTTTGAGTTCGCGACAGCAACCGAGAGACTTCATCAATGATTAATTTATTTAAAAATAGCACGCCAGATGGGGCAGCACCGCGGATGATGTTGAGTAATATTATATTGCGGAGTTCTATTGGTGCGGCTTGGATGATTAGCCCCAAGCTGCGCCGCAAAGCTTGAAATGTGGTAATTTGAATGGGCTGCATAGTTCGATCGCAATAATTTCATGTGTTCATCTCCTGCTATTGTATTATAAAAGTATTCGTCAAGTAATATGCTGCGCTAACAATTAGACCACCAGGAATTTAAATCCCTGGTGGGTGAGTGGGAAAGTACAAAATACAGTCCTGGACGCATCAAGACTAAAGAAACCGGGTTTTTTAGCTAATCTGCGAACTACAGTGAAAAATATTCGTAAAAAAACCCGGTTTCTGGCCACCCATGCGTAAGTCCTAAAATTATCAAACTATCCAAATGTCAAGCGCCGCACTGTACCGTCATCTGTAAATCGCTGTTCATCAACGCCAACAACTTCTACGGTAACTTCGCGTTCGGGAATCGCAAATTGTCCCTGTCGCGCGCCAATTTCAACAATAGTTATTTCCCTGTCAACATACACTTGATAATGAGTCGTAGCCCAGCCACCTTGTTCGTGCTCAAAACTGTGTCCGTCATCCTCATAAAGCGTCCATTCACCAGTTCCGGGCCAAATTCGCATTTTTAAGGAATCGATCGACTCTTCGCCCACAAATTGACGCACAGGCGCGAGCGCAATTATCCCCCCGCCCCGCACGTAAAGCGGCATTCTCTCCATCGGTGCATCAGCCAAAATGTGAGTCGGGCCGTGATAGCATTCACCAGTCCACCAATCAAACCAAGTTCCCTCCGGCAAATACACGGCGCGATGCTCGACTCCAGGCCGGTAAACGGGTGCAGCCATCAGCGACGGGCCCAGCAACACTTGATCGTAAAGGTGATAAGTTGCCCGATCGCGCGGAAAGTGATAGAGTAATGGTCGCAAAATCGGCGTTCCCGCAGTCGTAGCTTCCCAAAACAGCGTGTAAATGTAAGGCAACAACTGATAGCGCAAATTGATGTATTCGCGACAAATCTGCTCAGTGCGATCGCCAAAAACCCACGGTTCATGCTGCGCCGTACTCATGGCAGAATGAGCGCGCATAAAGGGATACAGCATCCCCACCTGCATCCACCGCGCGAACATTTCGGCGGTGGCATTTCCCGCGAAACCGCCGATGTCGCAACCCACAAACGCGACGCCGGAAAGTCCCATGTTACAAAGCATGGGTAAGGACATTTCTAAGTGCTCCCACTGCGATTGATTGTCGCCCATCCACACGGAAGAGTAACGCTGTACGCCCGCAAATCCCGATCGCGTCAACACAAAAGATCGATCGCCCCCTCGCAGTTTTCGCAACCCCTCCGCACAAGCTTTCGCCATCATCAAACCGTACAAATTGTGCGTTTCCGCGTGCGTTGCGCGATCGCATTCCGGGCCTTGCGGTGCATCCAGGGGAAAGCTAATGTGTTCGCCGCCGTCGCCAAAAGGCCTTTCTGCGATCGCAGGTTCGTTCATGTCGTTCCAAATCCCAGCAATCCCAATGTCTGTAAGGGTTTTGTGCAACTCGCCCCACCATTCGCGCACCTCCGGTTTCATGAAGTCGGGAAACACCGATTTGTCCGGCCAAACGTAACCGTGGAAAAGCTTTCCCTCTGCGGTGCGCACGAAATAGTCGTTTTCCACACCGCGATCGAATATTTCATAATTTGCTTCCGGTTCGTACTTGACACCGGGATCGATAATTGTCACCACCTTGAAACCGGCTGCTTTCAAGTCTGCGATCAGTTTGGCGGGATCGGGAAAACGATCGGGGCTCCAGGTAAAAACGCGGTAGCCGCGCATATAGTCGATGTCGAGGTGGATGACATCGCAGGGAATCGCCCGATCGCGAAATTCCCGCGCCAACTCCCGCACAATGTCCTCGGATTCGTAGCTCCAGCGGCATTGGTGGTATCCTAACGCCCATTTTGGCGGCATTGGCATCCGCCCGGTTAGCTGCGTGTAGGTGGCGAGAATTCGGGCGGGTTCGGGGCCGTAGATGATGTAGTAGTCGAGTTCTGGGCCTCTGGTTTCCATCCGCAACACGCCCGGTTTTTCGGCGCCGATGTCGAATTGACTCCAAAATGTGGTGTTGAAAAAGATGCCGTAAGCGCGATCGGGATTGAGGGCGATGTAAAATGCGATCGCCTGGTACATTTCATCTGTCTGCGAATTGTAGTCGAGGGCGTCGGTTGTCCAGTTTGTCTTGACTTCGGAGAGTTTGTCGAGAAAGCCGGTGCGTTGGCCGAAACCGTAGAAGTGCTCGTCTGCTTCGATGCGCTTCCAGCCTGCGGTTGCACCCGCGCGCCATCCTAGGGCGCGATCGCAGTCGCTAGCAAAGGGTTTTCCCGATTTGTCAAAGCATTCGATTGCAGGGCGATCGCGCTTTACGGAAATTAATATTTCTGCTGTTTCTATTTCGATTTTTTCCTCTGTTTCTCGCACTTCAAACGGTACAATTTCCCACTCTTCGTCAGGGAGAGTTATTGAGTGCGATGGCTTACGCCCCGCTACGCTACGAGTTGTGAATTCGCCCGTCGGGGACAT
>JAJAYT010000125.1 GCA_026786085.1 Microcoleus sp. CAN_BIN18
AGGGAAGTTTCGCCGCAGTTGAAGTGAATTGTGCGATCGGCGCAGCTATCCCGTAGGGAATCGGTTTTGTCGATCGATTGTACAGGCCCGATAGTTGACCAAGGCTGTTCTGTTGTTTGGAGTTTTCCGAAGTATTGCGGCATATACCCTGACTCTAAATATTATCGATTTTGCTTTGAGCAGTTAAGAGTTGTCATCTGGCAAAAGGAAGAAACAAGGCGGACTTTTCGAGGAAAGTGCGATCCGTGTAAGGGCAAAGGTCAGCGGCGGCGAGTAACCTTTGCAAGCCCACCACTTGCTTTCAAGAGTCCGCAGCACTGCCTTGTTAGAAAGTATTGCAGATGATTTACGCTAGTAAATAAGCTGAAATTGCTGTTTAATTATACTTTAAATCCAGAGCGATTTGCTGGGGGCTAACTTCTTCTCCCACTATCTCAGTGGCAACATACTTCTGGCGTGGATGACTAGGTTGATGAGGGTATTGGTAGTTCATACGATCTGATGCAATCAAGCTGCGAATTATTTTTAGAACATATTGCTTTTTACGTTGCAGAATAGTTTCCAGGTCATTGACACCAAGAGGAGCTAATGCACATAGTTGTACTATGACCTTTTCTAGTGTTACGCGATTGATTCTAGAATGAGATCGGATATCTGTACCTATCTGCATCAGTTCATTCCAAAGATTTTCAGAAATGGTTTCTTGCTTGCGGGGAGACGTAGCAGTATTTGTAGGCATACGAGTTCCAGATATCGCCCGTGGACCTAACTCGTAACAAGCATAACGCCCTCCGCTAATCATTTGTAAGAACTGTCTATTACGAAGACCGACTAGTACCTTAGATATGTCTGCTGAGTGCTGACCAGTTAATCGAGTTAGTGAGGCATTATCAACATAGCCTTCGTGTTTAGCATGAACTAACGCTAATTGTTCTGCTTCATTCCAGTGTGGATTCAAGCTCTTTAACCAGCTACGATCGTCAGTAGAAAGCAAGTGGGCCTGACGCAGCTCTAATGTGAATTCGTATCTTTCTGTTCCAGCATCAATCTTTGGCATTTCCAATCCTAATTCACGCCAGGCTCTGATGATTTTCGGGATGCCAGTTCCCGCCTCTTCTGCTAATCCTATCAGACGAAACATACGAACTAATTCAGGATTACGTGGATCAGAACGATCGCCATGAAGAAGATCAAATTCAGAAATACGAGAACTTCCAGGGTTCCGAAAGAGAAAACCGCTAGGTGTGCGGAAAATAAGTGATGCATCTTGTACGGCATAATCAGCATGAACAAGAAGATTCACGAGTGCTTCACGTAGCACAACATGAACAGGGCTTTCTTCAATTCGTGTGGCTCCCTGCAATTGAAAGGCAGTAGCTAGACCTGTTGTTAGGCGAGAATAGATATTTTCAAAAGCACCAAACAAATGTCCTTCCCACAGAACGCGATCATCCCAACGCTTATTGGGATCATCTTTAGTCAATATCATTCTATAATCGATAATGTGGCGCGATCGCCACTCCCGAATAGCCCGATCAGTTCCCAGTAAGAGCAATCCTGCGACAGTCAAACCCTCCTTTTCAGTTCCTCTCTCACGACCATAACCACCTATTGCTGTCAGAAAGCGGAGATCATCATAAGTATTGCGCGGCTCGCTAAAATGACGGGTTTGATCTAATCGCCGATATCGTGCTAACGCATCTTGGTCTATATCATCCAAGCTAAATCCGGGTAAGATAGCGGAGTCAGCGCCGACATCCGAGGCTTCACGCATCATCCGGTCTACTTCTGGTTTGGTGCAGCGATGATCGCCAGTGTGACGTCTTACATAGGTGCCATTGTATGGGTTGCCATTGATGTATATAGGGCGCTGTTGACGTGGCGCTTCTGGTACGCGGATAACGAGTATTTCTTTACCATCTACAGTTTCAATAAGTGCATCCTTTGCACTACAAATTGGGTAATTAATTTTTTGAGTATTACGCAACTGATTGTAGAAATCATCCAGCATTTTAGAGGGATTAGATAATCCTTTAACCTCAAGCCTTTTGTTTTCATCTTCTTTAACGCCCAATAAAATCCACCCACCATTGGTATTGGCGAATGCACTAACTGTATCCCAGAGACATTTAGGTATGCCACCTTGGGCTAATTTGACCTCTAATTCTAGGGTTTCACTCCCTTGCAATCGCTCAATAAGAGTAGCAAGCAAGTCAGTAACAACAGTATCGCCAGACATACTTAGCTTTTGTCTATGGTTGACATAATGATTGCAATAGTGTAACACAAAGTGACAATATAACTGAAAAACAGCAATACCTACGGCTACCGCAACGCTAACGCACAATTCGTACATCATCCGAAGTGCGATCGTCCCCACCGACCAAACCGCGATCGCGAACTGCAACTGCATCAATCACAAACTTTTCGCACAGATTGCGCGCTACTGCAAGCGAAAGATCCTCATCAATCAAAAGCTTAATGTTTTGTGGGGCATCAAACATTTGGATATGCTCTCACATATATGTGAGAGCATATCCAAATCTTCCTGAGATAAGTATGGATAATTCTCGCCAATCACCTCCGCCGATTCACCGCATTCGAGCATCGAGCCAACGCAGTTAACTGTGAGGCGACTATTGGGAAAAACGGTTTCTCCTGCATGATATTTGAGTCACTAACTAAACGCTTTTGCCAATCTTTGAAGCGTGTAATTGTGTCCTAAAATTCACTGGCGATCGCGCTTGACAGAAATCAATATTTGTGCTGTTTCTATTTCGATTTTTTCCTCTGTTTCTCGCACTTCAAACGGTACAATTTCCCACTCTTCGTCAGGGAGAGTTATTGAGTGCGATGGCTTACGCCCCGCTACGCTACGAGTTGTGAATTCGCCCGTCGGGGACAT
>JAJAYT010000126.1 GCA_026786085.1 Microcoleus sp. CAN_BIN18
CGAAGCAATCGCAGAGACTATGACACTTCTCGGTTAAGTCAGGTGCGCGCTGAGCAATCATCTTCTTAAGTAAACCGTATTGAATAATAATTAACTTGACTGTACAAGCAAAAACAGCAAGCAAGAATTTATCCAAATTCGATTAATGGCGCGCAGTGCTCCGAAGTAATAAAGATTAGTCAGTCGCTCGTATAAATAGGTCGAAAGTGATACTTTTGCCAGCAATAAAAAGTGTAAAATTGTCTGTAGCGCTTCTGCACTGAGTTTGGTCAAACGCGAGCAATTACAAGTGATCAATTACCCATTATCGGACATACATCACCGCCCTTGAGAAAGGCTATAGTAGCAGCGATTAGATTCCATGTTTAAACAACTAATTTTCGGCAAAAAACAATGACAAACTATGACATTTTCGATGAAAAATACTACCTGGCACAATATCCTTCGGTTCAACCTATGATTGATGCAGGAATTTTCAAATCTGCAAGAGAACACTTGGAAAAGTTTGGTCAACGTGGTGGCGTCACCAAAGTATCGCGTTACTTTGACGAACAAACCTATCTACGTAACAATCCAGATATTCCTCCCTTTATCCGCGCCCCAAACAACAACTCAAATGCACCTTTTGCTTCTGGTTTAGACCAATTTATTCAGTTTGGCTACGAAGAAGGCCGCACCGGCGTATCGCCTGACTATGACGAAGCGTTTTATTTGGCAACTAACCGAGATATCCTGCCGTTTATTCAGAACGGAACTTTCAAAAATGGCTACCAACACTTCGTCAAATTCGGAAGCAAAGATGGCCGATTTGGTACTCCTTTTTTTGAAAGTGATTACTTAAAGAAAAACCCCGATATTGTGCCGTTTGTCAACTCTGGAGCCTTAAAAACTGGTCGCGAACACTACTTCAAGTTCGGAAGTTCCGATCCAAGCCGCTCTGCGACTTTTGTTGGAACTTCGGGCAATGACATTATAACTGGTTCCGGGGTGGGGAATGCCGAATTAATTGGAGTTGAAGTAGGTGTAGAACGTGTTTACGGCGCCCGATTGTATGAAAGTGATGGCAGCAATGAATTTGATACTCTCATTGGTGGTATCGGTCGTGATAAATTTGTGTTGGGCGAGGAGCAAGCATTCGCCCGTAATGTGCCATTCCGTGCAGCACAGTTCTACATCGGGCCGGGTTTTGCTACAATTCGGAACTTTACCCAAGGTCAGGATAGCATTGAGCTAGTAGTGGGTTCCTTAGATCAATTATTGGTGTTTCCCATCAACAATAATCGAGATTTAGCTATCCAAAGGAAAGGCTTTCCCATGTTTGAGAATGGAGTTTCCGTTCCCTCAACCAGTCCATTTGATACAATTGCTGTTATTGAAGGTGGCGGAAATCTCAGTTTGAATCTATTACCATTTACTCCTTTGCTAAGTTCACTTGTGTAGAAATCTCGAAGCTATTCAGGATTTGCCTGATTGCTGCTGGGGAGTGCGATCGTTAATTTTACCATTCAAAAACCGGGTTTATTTGATAAACCCGGTTGCTAAGTCTTTAATGCCGATCGCGCGCCAGCTTCAAAACCTCAACAACATCTTGGTGATTTTCCGAAGATGCCCAGATTAACGCAGTCCAAGTATTATTATCCTTCGCTTTGAGATCGGAACCTCGATCGAGCAAAACCTGCACAACATCAGTGCGCCCGCTACCCGCCGCACTCATCAAAGCCGTCAAACCAAAAGTAGTTTTAGCATTCACATCCGCCCCCACATCCAGCAAAAGCTGTACAATCTCGGTATGTCCGGCAGCAGCAGCACTCATTAACGGTGTCCAACCGTCATTATCCTGACTGTTAGCATCCGCACCTGCTGCGAGCAATTTTTTGACAATTTCAGCATTGCCAGCCTCAGCCGCAGCGGTCAAAGCCGTCGCGCCTTCGTCATCTTTGGCGTTGATATCTGCACCTTGTTCGATCGCACTTTCCACAGCCACAACATCACCCATCTTGACGGCATCCATTAAATCTGTCTTGACACTCCCCAGCCTAAAGGCCAGGGGATTCTTAAGACCTTTCGGCCGTAATATCCTGATAAATCAGGTTTCTGGGCGCAATCCTTTTGCCAAAAATGGCGGGCTGCTATCCTAGTCTGGCAACTAGCTCCTCAGACGTATACTTTCCTCCAGTCCGGGGGTAGGTTTTAATGTCTTGTACTGACAAAACTAATTTTAGTCTGCCCTGCTTAATTGTGTCAAGGCAAACTAAAGTCTGCCATTCCCTTTCATCCCTGGGCTGAAGCCACAGGGTTTTCAGGGAGCTTTCTTATAAATTCTCCCTTGTATCCTTTCAAATATTAAGTCCTATGGCAGTCGATATTTTAATCCTCTCCAACGGGCCCGGAGAATTAGCAACATGGGTGCGTCCCGCCGTGCAAGCATTGCGCCAGCAACTGGCAAACAGGGGCACAGAAGCCCGAATTTCGGTGGTGCTGTCCCCCTGTCCGCACGCCACGGGGAAAGAAGCACAAATCGCATCTTCCTACCCAGAAGTGGACAGAGTGCAAGCACCGGAGCATTTTATGCGATTCCTATTGTCGGGCAAAACTGCGGAAAATTGGGATTGGTATGAAACTGGAGTTGTGTTATTTTTAGGCGGCGACCAATTTTTTACGGTTGTTATTGGTAAAAGGCTAAAATATCGCACTGTTACTTATGCGGAATGGGACGCGCGGTGGTATCGCTGGATTGATAAGTTTGCGGCGATGAAACCTGAAGTTTTTGTGAAAGTTCCGCAAAAATATGCTAGTAAATTTGCAGTTGTCGGAGATTTGATTGCAGAGGTAGGCGATCGCAAATCGGAGGCAAAAGACGGCGCACCGCCCCCACGGGAAATAGAGTTAATTGGATTGTTACCGGGTTCTAAGGCGGCGAAATTAGCTTTAGGTGTACCGTTATGTTTGGCGATCGCCCAATCCATCCATCGCATCCGCCCTCAAACTCGCTTTGTAATTCCGGTTGCGCCTACCATAGATGTGCAAACTATAGCACGTTTTGCCGACCCAAAACAAAATCCCTGCCTGCATTTATTTGACAACGCCAGCGCGGAACTACATTTAACAGAATCGCCGTTTTTGCAGACAAAAAATGGGTTGCAAATAGAACTTTGGACTGAGACTCCTGCCTATGATTTGCTATCGGAATGCAGCCTGTGTTTGACTACGGTGGGCGCGAATACTGCGGAATTGGGTTCGTTAGCTGTACCGATGATTGTGTTGATTCCGACGCAGCAATTGGATGCGATGAAGGCTTGGGATGGTTTGCCGGGATTGTTGGCAAATTTGCCGTTAGTCGGTTCTGTTTTTGCGACGGCGATTAATTGGCTGATTCTGCAATTGGGGAAGGGAAAGCTTTATGCTTGGCCGAATATCTGGGCACGGGAGGAGATTGTGCCGGAGTTGATTGGTAAGCTGGAACCGGATGTTGTGGCTGATTTGGCGATCGACTATTTGAGCCATCCTGATAAATTAGCACGAATGGGCGATCGGCTGCGCAGCGTGCGCGGCGAATCTGGGGCGGCGCAGAAAATCGCTGAATTGGTTTGTGAAGAAGTCGATTTTTGCGATCGTTAATTGTCGTAGGGGCCGGTTCACCAACAATATCTAACACCAACCAACAATTTACATAAACCCACCCGCACCCCACAGACAATATCAAATTACATTAAAATGTGAGAATAATTCCTAATTTACCCAAATATCGTAGGGGCGGGTTCACCAATAATATCGAACAAAAACTAACAATTGAAATAAACCCGCCCCCACAGACAATATCAATCTGCATTATTCCATGACAATCAAAATTGATACAGCCTGTTAGCTATTCGTTGGGTTGGGGCGGGTTTATATATCCCTGGGCTGGTGACAGATATTGTTGGTGAACCCGCCCCTACAAGTCTTCGGGTTGATTTACCTAACAATATCTAACACAAACAAATAACCTAACCCCGATCGTTCTTGGCAATGATCCAAATAGCATGGATCATACCCGGAAACCAGAAAAAACAGGTTAGAAGCAGGTTGATCCAAAAATCAGTACCAATCCCAACAGTCAAAAATACGCCCAACGGGGGAATGAAAATTGCAGCCACTATGCGGATTAAACTGCCCATGTGAGTTACTCCAAACGATTTTTCTCTTTCAATTTAGCTTCACTGACCGATAGAGCCTTTCCCGAAAAACTTAGGCGGTGCTGCCATAGTGTAAACTTCGGTTTCCTCAGCAATTACTCGCCGTAAGTCGCCGGGAACTTGCATCAACCCCAACAGTCTAATCC
>JAJAYT010000127.1 GCA_026786085.1 Microcoleus sp. CAN_BIN18
GCCCCTACCCAAGGTTTCATACCTCAATCCAGCAACGCCGGGCATGGATCGAAAAGGATTGTCGGGGGAGAAAATTAGTATTTCAAAGTTTCTTCCATCGGGCTTCTTGCTTAACTGAGAACCCGCACCACTGCGAATCGAAATTGCGTCACACTCACCCAAAAGGAGGACGCGCTATTGCTGACGGTCTCCGCTACAATGATATGAACATTTAAGACTGCAATCTTTCTTTACAACATCAAAAACCAAAGGCTCAAACCGGCGGGAGGAACTACTGTGACAAATCAAGTTATCTCAGAAGCGGAAGAAACGCAACCCCTTAACCGCACACAAAACGGGCGCGGCAATAATTCAGAAGCGAACCTGTCTGGAAGTACCGTCCAAGAGGAGTTTCACCGAGAATTAGCCTCTGAGGAAGATGAGCCAGAAATTTCTTCTTTAGTGCCAAAAATCGATGAGGAACAATCAGCAGTTTGGGAAGCAGAAGAGCCTGAATCTTTTCCCAGTAAAGGACTGAGGTGGCCAGCGGTGTTGGCGGGTGTGGGAATTGGGGTAGCTGCAACACTGGCGGGCGTATACTTGGTTTCGGGTAAAAATGCGCCTCCGGCCACTCAAACAAAACTGGCAACTCAAGCACCGATTTCTCAAACTGTGACAGTGGCTGCTGTGGAATCTGCCGAGGTGGCTCAAACTCTGGAAGCGACGGGTACTGTTGCCGCCTACGATTTGCTGCCGGTGTTGCCGCAAGCCAACGGTTTGCAAATCAAGCAGGTTTTGGTAAAAGAAGGGGATGCGGTAGAAAAAGGTCAGGTAATGGCGATTTTGGATGATTCGGTGCTGCGATCGCAAATTGCCGAAGCAGTTGCTAAAGTACAATCGGCAGATTCTACGGTAGAACAAGCGCAAGCTCAGGTGCAGCAAGCCCAGTCTACCCAAAAAGAAACCGAAGCCGGTGTCGCTCAAGCTGAGGCTAACGTTGAAAAAGCCATCGCTGAGTTAGCGCAAGTTAAAACAGGTGTCGGCCAAGCTGAAGCTGGCGTGAATCAAGCTAAAGCTGGTGTGAATCAAGCTAAAGCTGGCATTGCTTCCGCCCAGGCTAAATTAGCTCAAGCTCAAAGAGAGGTAAATCGCACCCAAAATTTGGCTACGCAGGGAGTGATTAGCCAGCAAGATTTGGAAAAGCGCAAGACTGAGAGGGAAACTGCTGTTCAAGATGTGAACAAAACTAAGGCTGATTTGAATAAAGCTGTAGAAGAACAGAATAAAGCAGCGGAAGAAGTGCGATCGGCTCAAGCTAAAGTAGTTAATGCCGAAGCTAGTATCAGTACAGCGCGAGCAGCACTGCTCAGTGCCCGCGCTAAGGTGAATACGGCGGCCGCAACTGTCAGCAGCGCTAGAGCAAATGTGGGGAACAATGCAGCAGGTGTCCGCAGCAATAATGCGCAAGTCCAACAGTTACAAACTCAACTAGAACAAACTATAGTCCGAGCGCCGGATAGCGGTATTGTATATGAAAGAATTGGTCGAGTTGGTGATGTTTCTGCGG
This sequence comes from Microcoleus sp. CAN_BIN18, assembly GCA_026786085.1. Taxonomy (GTDB): domain Bacteria; phylum Cyanobacteriota; class Cyanobacteriia; order Cyanobacteriales; family Microcoleaceae; genus Microcoleus. The sequence continues at coordinate 1,547 of JAJAYT010000127.1, forward strand.
GCAGTCAAAAACTATTTTCGATTATTCGCGGAAACAAGCTGGAACTGCAATTAAAAGTGCCGGAAACTCAGGTTTCGCAAGTACAACCGGGAACGGCGGTGCAGATTACTTCTGATTCTGACCAGCGGATTAAGTTGTCGGGAACTGTGCGAGATATTTCGCCGTTAGTTGACCCGCAAAATCGGCAGGCTACGGTGAAGATTGATTTGCCGGCAAGTGCGTTTTTGCGATCGGGAATGTTTTTGCGCGCCTCGATTTCGACGGCGACGGCGCAAGGTTTGAAAGTCCCGGCTAAGGCTATTTTACCACAGTCTGACGGCAGTTCTCTTGTTTACAAACTTGTGGGCGAGGACAAGGTGCAGGCTCAGCCTGTGGTGGTTAGGGAGATTACTGGGGGCGCGGTTGGCGATTTGACGAAAGCTCAGGTTGAGATTAAAAAAGGGTTGAAACCGGGGGATAAAGTGGTGGTTGCTGGTGCTGGTTATCTCAAGGATGGCGATCTGGTGAAAGTCGGCAGTGAGTAGTCAATCGAACAGTTGCAAGCTTATCAAATTACTTTGCCAAAAGGCGGTTTTGTGCCGCTTTCCAGTTTGGGAAAAGTTGATGCAGGCTATGCGGAAGCGCGTCTGGCGGCGCGGCTCAATAACAAGCCAGTCGTGGCTTTTGCCATCCTCCGCAGCACTGGCAGCACACTCTTTACTGTGGAATAAGCAGTGCGGGCAACTGTTAAGAAACTGGAAAAAACTTTGCCAACCGATGTCAAGCTGGAACTTATTTATACTTTAGCAAACCATATCCGAGATTCCTATGAAGCTTCTGTGGATGCTTTAGTTTTAGGGGCGGTTTTAGCGATTATCACAATTTTCATTTTTCTGCGGGATTGGCGGGCTACTTTGATTGCTGCTGTGGCCCTGCCGCTGTCGGCAATTCCTACTTTTGCTGTGCTCCGGCTTTTGGGATATACTCTCAACAGCATGACTTTGTTGGCGTTGTCGCTGGTGGTGGGTATATTAGTCGATGATGCGATCGTCGAAATTGAAAATATTGAGCGGCACGTCGGGATGGGGAAAACGGCTTATCAAGCTGCTTTGGATGCTTCTGCTGAAATTGGTTTGGCTGTCGTTGCTACGACGATGACTATTGTTTCGGTGTTTGCGCCGGTGGCTTTTATTTATGGTGTGTTGGTGCTGCTGTTTGCGAATTTCCTGCATCCGATCACAATTATGGCGGCATTACCTTTGTCTCTGGGCGGCGCGCTGTTGGGACTTTTGGTAGGACAAAAATCTCTCGGTTTGTACGCTTTGATTGGGGTGGTGTTGCTGATGGGAATTGTGACGAAGAATTCGATTTTGTTGGTGGATTACGCGATTATGAATCAGAAGGAAGGTAAGCCGATGTATGAGGCGACGCTGGATTCTGGTGTGGCGCGGTTGCGGCCGATTTTGATGACAACATATTGCAATGATTGCTGGAATGGTGCCGATCGCGCTAGGAATTGGCGCGGGCTCTCAGGTGCGGAGCCCGATGGCGATGGCGGTAATTGGGGGTTTGATGACTTCTACGCTGTTGACTCTGGTGGTGATTCCGGTGGTTTATACCTATATGGATGGTTTGCAAGTCTCGATTTTTAGTCTGGTGCGGGGGAAGAAAAAACGGGAAGGGCGATCGAAGTTCTCTGGGTAGGGAAATGGTACGATTGTTGATCAAAAGAGAGCAAGTGCGATCGACCTCCATCTCAAAACATACTCCCGATCATTTAACGAGATGGTGGAGGAAGCGAATCAATATTAGCTAGGGCAAAATTGAGAAAGTATTCTGTCCGCGATATCAGTTGTTCAGCATCGGTTTCTGTGATATTTGGATCGACATTATAGTCAGCTCTCAAACGGGTTCTTTCAGCATCAATTAGGTAGCGGTGCAATTCTACTGGAACTCGATTAGTGCGAGCGAAGCGTTCCCCAAAAGCAGCGATAACGGCTGAGTGCCGGGAATAGGATAGTCCTTCGGCTTCTAAAAATGCTGTGGGGAGATAAAACATGGAATAGTAAGCGCGCGAAGTGGCAAATTCAGGAAAACCTGTCTTGTTCAATTCTCTCGCTGCTTGCAAACTTCTATTGGCTTTATCGAGTAGTCTTTGTTGTTCTGGAGTCAAATCGGCAACCCTTCTAGACGAATGTTGCGAAAGAAACCATTATTGTGCTGACTAAACTGCTCATCAGTGGCAAATGCACAGCTAATCAGCACATTATATTCTAAACACAAGTCTGCAATAAAAATACTAATCCGCTCGCTTTCTTGAGAGTAGTTAAAGGAATTTTTGAGAACAATTAAGATGTCGATATCGGAGTCTGGTCTAGCATCACCTCTAGCTTGGGAGCCAAAGAGGACAATTTTGTCTAATTGTTCGCCGTAAAGTTTTTTTAGACCTTGCTGAGTTTTTGTGATAATTGTTTGGATTTGTTCATTCATATTTGCTGAGCAGTGGTATTTAGCTAATTCGTATTAGGTCACAATTCTACTATATCAAAAAGGGCGTGAAGCGTAGCTATCCCGTAGGGAATCGCCCTTCGGTGAGAAAAAAAGATAAAGGGCGATCGACCTTTTGGCATGGAAAGGTCGAGATACCTACCTGTGGCTACAATAGCGATCGTTGTTCTTACCCCAGTATCTCAGTTGCTTCTTTTATAACTTGAGTTATTTCAGGTTTCTCAGAAGCAATTACGTCATTGGGCAAGTGCTTGTGATGCGGAAAGTTGGGGAGATTGGGAAAATGAGGTGTGCTGTCATAGCGAAAAATTAGGCAATTATTTTGATTTTGAAAGTGGTAACGGTAATCGAGAAATTCTAATTGATTGTGTGCAACGATGATTGCTTCATTGATTTCCAGTAGGTGAGTCTGATTGAAACGCAATCTAATTCTGAGATTAGCCCGTTTTGGTGTCAAAATTTATTCGTCATACCGTTCGACATAAACATTGCTACACTGTAGAATTGCTTGCTCCACTTGAGCGAGGTAATCAGATAAGACGTTAGGCAGCATAATTCAGTCGTTGTGCTAGTTCTTGGTGCAAAGCTACGCAATGCCGATAATCATTAGCCCATTCCACAAATAGAGCGTCATCGGATAATAGTCCTCGATTATATTGGTTAAAGAATTCTTCTGAGTCCATTTTTTGCTGATTTTCATACAGGCTCAGTCGCTTGGCAACGGCAACCAAGGCATCTAATGGTGATGTATATTGAATAGTCTGTTTACGCATTTGTGGCTTACCCCTGCAATGGATTTATCTGTAAAACTAAAACTTATAAATGCTTTAATATTAGCAAATTGCTGATGCGCTTTGTTACTATGCTTTCTCCCTCTGGACACAATGATCGAGGCGATCGCATTTGATGACTGACGACAACAGAAAAAGCGATCGCCCTTCGGTGAGAAAAAGAGATAAAGGGCGATTCCCTACGGGATAGCTTCGCTTCACGAGTATTGCAAGATGCCAAAAGGGCGATCGGGCTGCCTGTTGCCACAATAGCGTTGCTCTTACCCTACACATATCCTCCGGGTAGGAAAACGGCACTGCCTTTCCGAAAGTGTCAACAATCGCCTGAAACCTTTGTATCTCTCGTTTACCGCCTCTTGCCAGATCCCCCTCGCATCCCCCGAAAGCAAGGGGGACTTTGAGAAGATTCTTGTCCCCCCCTTCTTAAGGGGGGCTAGGGGGGATCGGGGCCTAATCGCCAAACAGCAGTCTCTGACTACGTTTGACGTTAAGTTGATACCAATGGGCAATGCCGTATCCCTACAGATATCCTGCGGGTAGGGAAACGGCACTGCGGTGTCCTCTTGCGGTGTCGCTGCAAATCAGCAGATGGTGGCTAAATTCTTTTCATTGATATCTGCGTACATACGGATTTTGTGAATCGTTCAAATATGCGGGTAAAAATCGTAACATCTTTCGCCGCAAATAAAACAAAATTGGTCGCACAAAAAAAAAGTTTGAAAAGTTGCATAATTTTTGGGAAGATGCCCTGATAGATAAATAGGGTCTAGGGCAGATGTCAAAATCGCCCTCGCCTGTTACAAATAAGCAGGAAAAAAGATGGCAGTAATTATCAGTACATCCTCAATTGACACTCTGATCGGCGGCACGCCAGACAATGACAACATTTCTGCCTTGGGTGGCAATGACACCCTCAGTGGCTTAGATGGCAATGACACATTGCTAGGCGGTGCAGGAAATGACAGCCTGAGTGGAGGTGGGGGAAATGACTCCCTGATTGGCGACATTGGCACTGACACCCTTGATGGTGGTGCGGGCAATGATTTTCTGAATGCAAATGGCAGTCTCGCTGGTGGCGATGGAGATGACACGCTGCAAGCC
>JAJAYT010000128.1 GCA_026786085.1 Microcoleus sp. CAN_BIN18
ATTGTCACCTGCAATGCTCGACCTTCGCGCAAGGCTTCGCGGATCTTAGCTACGGTAGTTCGATCCGTATCGGGGCCTTGCAAAAATCGGCAGTTGCGCCCCAAGATTTCACCGGCTGCGTAACCTGTGATCCGTTCAAAGGCCGAATTGCAATAAATTATCGGACAGTCGGGTGCATTGGCGTCAGCAATGACAATACCGCTGCTAGTAGCTGCCAAAGCTCGATCGCGCAGCCACAGTGCTGCTGACGCAGGATCGCGATCGGCTACGTCCCCCACTCCACCTAAATTATAAATTGACTGGTTATTCCGATTTCCCATCAGCCAAACTTTCAACTAAACCTTGACAATTTCCGAGTTGTTTCTTACTTTAACGTTTTTCAGGACTCGCGAACGTAGATTGCATCTTGGCCTTTAACTAAGCGGGATTTCTCGTTAGTTATTAGTTGTATTTTCGGCGCTTGCTGCGCCGGCAGTTACAAAAAGCGCATCTTCACTGCCACAGTGAAAAACCCTCAATTCCTCTCCCCCTCGGACTCTCTCCCCCTCTCCCCGAATCACCGCGCTCCGTCAATCAGAATGCGCAGCAGCTTATTTAGCAGGAGTCGCAGATTGACCGGGCGTAATATTAATCAGGGGTAGAGCCCCGTTGCCCCCCATTACTGTCGGAAATTGGCCGTTCCATTTTTCAATAGCTTGCTGCTGTAAAATTTCGGGAGTTAAAGTTTGTCGCTGCAAGCGTTGAGCTTCTGCTTGCCCCTTAGCGCGGTTAATTTGGGCTTGAGCATCTTGGGTTGCTTTTTTAACAGTAAATTCTGCTTGTTTGGCTTCTTGTTCTGCTATCTGTTTTGCTTCAATCGCTTTGCTAAATTCAGGAGAAAACCCAAAATTGATCAAGGAAACATCTCTGACAATCACCCCGTAAGGTGCTAGGCGATTTTTGAGAGAGTTGTCAATTTCTGTTTTGAGTTCTGTGCGTTTAGTAATAATTTCTTCGGCGGTTTTTTTAGAAGTTGCTGCTTTGAGGACTTCCGAAATTGCCGGACTAAGAATGCTATTGACAATTTGTTCTTCGTCTCCTACTTGCTGGAAGACTTGGTTAGCTTTGGCGGGGTCAATGTTCCAGTTGATTGCCAAGTCTGTACTAATTCTTTGCAAATCTTTGGATGCTGCATCTGCTTTGAGGTCTGTTTTTTGGACTCGGACGCTCAGGGTTTTCACGGAAGTGACGATCGGAAAAATCGGGTGGATGCCTTCATCTAAAATTGCCTCCTGAACCTTGCCGAAGCGCATCATCACGCCGCGTTCCCCGGCGCCGACGATGGCAAAAGGTTTTAAGATTAAAGCGGCGATGATGAAGACGAGGCCACCGACGGTGTAGAGAGCTAGGTTGTACCGAACACTTTGCTTGGTTCTCATATGTTAATTCCGCTATTTTCTGTTACGGGATATTAGTTTTCGATGCGGTCTGATCTAAGATTATAACTTCATGTTAATGGTGCCACAATTCATAAATTCATTGATTATTTTCATAAAAGTCATATAGTTTTGATAGTCCCAGAGCCTCTCAACTGCAAAAGGTATACAATTTCCGTTAGATCGACGATCTGCTATGAACAATGGCACTTGTACCAGGCCCAGATGATTGATGAATAAATGTTTCAAAATATAGACAAATGGGATGATTTCAGATATAGAAGTGAATTGAAAGCTCGATCGCTCTCGGAGAAGCTATAGGATGGCACTCTGAACTCAAAAGCTTTTGGGAAGCTAAAAAATCAGGATCAAACAGGTAATTATTGTGAATTTTTAGTGAAAAATTGGAGGTTCGCGCAGGTAAAACCTTTGCAGTTGCTGCCAGCACCAGTGCCAGATAGAATTTAAGTCTATGACGTACATAGTCTATTTGTAGAATGGGTCTCGGCGGGCCTTACTCAACCCTCCAGAGTATAAAAAAAGACTCCTTGCGCAAGTTTTGAATTTATAGCGACAAATGTTAAAAATCCGAATTTGAAAATGCCAGAAAATAGGTTAAACTTAGATGAGAACGGTTGAAGAGAAATCGAAATGTTGCAGCGACACCCTTGGCCGCAGACAATTGAAGAGGCGATCGCCATTCAATATCTTCTCCGGTCATCGGTAATTACCGAAAATCAACTGTTGACAGTTCGGTACGTCGCAGGCGTAGATGTCGGCTACGACAGTATAGACGATGTATCGCGGGCCGCTGTAACAATTCTGAGCTTTCCCGACTTGAAATTACAGCAGCAGGCTGTGGTTCGCAGTCCGACAGCTTTTCCTTACGTTCCCGGTTTCCTGTCTTTTCGAGAAGTGCCGGCAGTCCTCGATGCTTTACAAAATATCAGTTTGAGACCAGACTTGATATTGTGCGACGGTCAAGGACTCGCTCACCCCCGCAGGTTCGGTCTTGCCTGCCATTTGGGAGTTTTGACAGGGATTGCGACGATCGGAGTTGCCAAAACTCGATTTATGGGAGAACATTCAGAAGTCGGGTTAGATCGGGGCAGTTGGCAGCCATTGCTGCACGAGGGATCAACCGTAGGTGCAGCGCTAAGGACGCAAACAGGGGTAAAACCGATTTATGTATCGATCGGTCATAAGGTAAACTTGATAAGTGCGATCGAGTACGTCCTGCTCTGTACCCCGAGATATCGCTTGCCAGAAACAACTCGATCGGCAGACCAACTAACATCTCCGATAACTGGCGGGCCCGGAAGGCAGCAAAAAATGAAAAGTAAAAAGACCAAAAAAACATCCCTCTTTGGACTTTTAATTTTTGAGGTGTCCCCGTTAAGTCAAAAAATCCTCTGAGTCGATCGGCAATCAATTTTCGGTTCCATCCTTCCAGCGAACTAAAGAATGACTATACCTGAGAAAGAGGTATAAAAGTTGGAGGGTTTGTAGAATGATTGAAAGACAGTAACCTGCTTAAACTTTGGCGGCTCTAACCACAGTGCCCGGGCGTGAACTATTTTTAGTTCACATTTGTGAAAAATCAGAAAAAAAACAAGGAGACAGTCATGGCTGAGAAAAGCAAACGCGGATTCGCATCTATGGACGCAGAAAAACAGCGCGCAATTGCTAGCAAAGGCGGAAAAGCTGCACACGCGAAGGGAACTGCACACGAATTCACTTCCGAAGAAGCTAGAGAAGCTGGTCAAAAAGGCGGCGAAGCTGTCAGCAGAAATCGGGAACACATGGCTCAAATTGGTCGCGAAGGTGGCCGGAAAGCCGCAAAAGCGAAGCTAGCTAATTAAGTCTGCGATCACTTCGCACAGTGGCTGAAATATCCGACACTGTGGGATTCTTAAGACGTTCTGAAGCTGTATTGAGGATCGAGATGTTTGTAAGCTTGTATCGCCTGCAAACATCAGTCTATCTCTCAAGAAAAGTCTATCCGATCGCAAAAAGCCCCGATTTCGGGGCTTTTTTATTTGTAACACGAAATATTTGGTTAACGAATATAGTTCGCGATCGCACTCTTGACCTCAGAAACCCGGTTTCTTTGTAGATTTCTCGTTACCAAACCCAAAACTCGTAGAAACCGGGTTTCTGGGCCCAGGCGCGTGAGTCCTGAAACTCTCTGAAGAGTTGATATAAATAATTGACACTCTCAGGGTTAAAACCACTGAGATTCTTAATTCAGCGACTGACCTTTAAGCGTTACGTCCTTTCGGCAATACTCAGACCTTTTAACCGTAGAATCCTACCAATTAACGAGCCTGATTCGCAGCCACCCCAGAGGGTCTATCTCCAAAAGCGTACTAGGATATTGACCTAGAGTTTGGGTATGCCCTACCCTACTTAACAAAAGGGAAATTATTTTGTTTACTGGATTCAGGACTGTTTTGTTTAGTCCCCGACTGTTTATAGAGTTATCGTCGCTCTTTGTCCCCCGGTTTATGCCTAAAAGTGTGTCTTAGTTTCTGTTTCACGATGGCAAAGGAGTTTAACCTTGACTATTACAGTGTAACACAATTAATGAAATTTCCCGTAGTTTTAGGAATAAATTTAAGAAAGATTGAAGGGGACTGAAGTCCCCCGCCTCGCTTTCATCCCAGGACTAAAGTCACGCTCGCTTTCCGCATTCCGCTATCTTATTTGTAAGATTTTTATATATTTCAGGAAACCATAGAACATGACAAACCAGCTCACATTAACATGGACAGAGGCTGGGGTGCGTCAAACTCAGACGATTCAAAACGGACAGCCCAGCAAAAATCCGGGAACCGTCAGACTTGGGCGCGACCCAGCGAAGTGCGATATCGTATTTTCCAATTCCAGTGTATCAGGGCTGCACATCGAAATATTTTTTAATCACGAATTGCAGCAGTATGCAGTGCGGAATTTGCGCGCCAGCAATCCGCCCCTGGTAGACGGAAAAATTCTGGCATCGGGCGAAGCAACATTGAAATCCGACAGCCGTATCCATTTAGGCAAAGTGCACATCGAGGTGGTAGAGGTGACGGAGATGCAGGTAGCTGCGCCACTGACAGTTTTGCTGTCTGCGCCTCCGGTGCAAATTTCTTCCCCAGCGACGCAGCCTTCCACCTACGGTTTGCAGTGTCCGAAGTGCACCCGAATTTCGCCTTACGCGCAGTTGAGTGCGGGGTGTCCGTGGTGCGGTACTTCTTTGGCGGCGGCGGCGAGTGTGGTACTCTCTCCGTGAGGGTTTGAAAAAGAGATAATCGGACGATCGCCCGATCGACAATCAAACATCGCTAATGCTAGGATTGTGCCATTTCCCGCAACTAATTTTCGCCCGGACACTCTTGAACACATCAAGACCCAAAAAACCAATTTTTTAAATCTGATTGAGGTTTTGAACGAAGTAAAGAGATTCAGAAACCCGATTTTGTCGTTCCCGATTGCATTCAATCCAAAATCTCAAATCGGATCTGTCAAATTCAAAAATCTTTTTTCGCAGAAAGCTCAAAACCGACGGCTGATGTTTAAAAAATAATAATGAATCCTCAACCCTTGCGCCTGCGACTGACTTGGAAAGATACAGCTACGGGGGATTGTCGCTCCCCGATACTCGAATTGCCCATCGCTTTGGGACGTATTTTTGAAGCTATGCCAGCCACAATTAACGGGGAACGAGTTTCTCGAATTCCCCTCAAAAGCAGTCAAGTTTCTCGGTTTCACGCTGTGATTGCCACCGAAGGCGACAGTATCGTAGTTACTGACACGGGCAGCCGCAACGGTACTTTTGTCAACGGCACCCGCCAAACCCGGTGCATCCTGGGAAACGGGGATATGTTGCAAGTTGGGCCCTGCGCGATCGCCATTTCATTTGCTGTTAATTCCACAGAAACCCACTGTGTCAATTCTCACATTTTCTTTAACCCGCAGACCAATGGGCCAGACCCCGCATTGGGGCCACAAATAGTGTCGCCACTTGCTCAAACCAATAGTAAGGGAGAATTTCCGCCGATCGCATTTTTGCAGGCGAATCAAGTGACAATGCGATCGATCCAATCTATGGGACTCCCGGTGGTCGAAATTGATTGGGCTGCCGTTGGCGGTGGTTTGGGCAGCTTGATGTGGGTGGATTTGCTGAGAATTTGCGGCGTGAAGGTCGATCGAATTGCCGTTTTGGGCATGGAAGAGCAACCTTACGCTCGTTATCGGCGTTTGTGCCTGAATTCTCAAATTCCACTCAGGGAACGGCTGCGATCGAATTCTGACTCATGTCCAGACAACATTTGGGGCTGGCCTCCCTACGCTGTGCGGGAAGCTTGGCAGGAATTGCTGAAAGGGCGGTTGATTGTGTCGCTAAAGTTGATGTGGCAGGTGTTTGCCGAACCGACTTTTGCCGAAACTTATACGCCGCGCGCCGGGAATGTGTTTGATTCGATTGACAGGGAAACTGTGCGTATCGGATGGAATCAGATGTTTCGCTACGGGAGAGTAAGGGGAATTCGCAAGACAGATGGGTTCTCCTGAACTTATGGTTATAATTTTATCTAATGAGAGAAGCAAGCTAACACGCGATTTCTCAAGTTATTAAAATTAGAAAAGCCATATCCTTGCCTCATTATCAACTTGATTCGATTGTTGATTCCTTCCATGACTCCAC
>JAJAYT010000129.1 GCA_026786085.1 Microcoleus sp. CAN_BIN18
AATTTTCACTTCTTCTTCGCAGCGAAAACACAAATCATTCCAGTGATAAATGCGTTCTTCTGATTTAGACAAAATCCCCTGATTATGCCCGTCTTCAGCCTTGATAATTTCATCTGATGTTGTCTGATTATTATCAGATATAATTGCACCGTGCAAATCTGCTGACGAATCGGATTCACTTAAGTTTACGAATAATACTCTGGCTCCGCTTAAGTTAGCGCCGCTGAGATTAACTCCAATGACTTGAGTTCGATGTACTGTCACTTGATGTCGTCGCAAGTATCGCTTAAAAAAAGAGCGTAAATTATTTTTTTTTACCTTTGCATCAAAAGCCTCTGATAGTAGTTTCCAGAGTTTAGCCGCCAGCGCTTTTATGTATTCATCATTATATTGAGAGAGTTGAGAAATTTCCTCATAGGAACATCGGCCTTCCCAGCATTGTCTGAAGATGAGCTCTTGCACGTTGTTTAACTGTTCGTCGTCATCTAGGACTGTTTCGACAATGGCGAGAGCTTCATCGACAGTCATGGGTTAAGTTTCCTTAAAGTAGATATCTGGTAATTTTTTGAACCTATCCCAATACGGTTCACTTAAGAGAGATCCCCCCTAACCCCTCTTAAAAAAGGGGGGACAAGAATGCTCTCAAAGTCCCCCTTCCTTTCGGGGGATTTAGGGGGATCTCCGGGGCATAAATAGTGTTAAGTGAACCGTATTGGAACCAATCGGACTATATTTTACCAACTAAGGCTGGCGTTCATTCAACCAATTCACTAAATCTGCTCCTTCTGAAAAGTCCAGCAGAGCCTCTCCTAAATTCTCTAATTCTTCTACGGATAAAGTCTGAATTTGCTCGCTGATTTGAGGTGCGATCGCACCGATGCGTCGAGTCAACAGGCGAGTGACGAAGGACAGCGCCTCATTTTTCCGGCCTTCTTCGAGGCCTAGTTGGAGACCTAATTGTCTTCCTTCAAGGAGGCCATCTTCGCGAATTTCTTGGTAAATCACAGAACCGCGCATAGTTTCCTTCCTAAATAGTTGTCTGATTAAGTCTTTTTCAAATCTCAAACCTGCGAGCACTTGGGTGCAAGCGAGTAAATCTGCTTGCTGATTAGGTTCTTCTATTGTAGCAATCTGAGTAGCGATTTGCTCTAACAAAGTTCGCGGGGAGTTGGTTTGAGATAGTGCCGCCAGCGGGAGTAGGCCGGGGACGGACAGCAGTAAAGCGGGGTCTTGTTCCCACAGGCGAATAACTCGATAGCCGTGTCGGGTGTTCGCGTCTGTGTACTCTGATACAAAAACTTGTTCTGAGGCTGTTTGCTGCAAAAAAATTACTACTTGATTAATGTCACAGGAGTATTGCCGTTTGAGCCTGACGTAGTAGTCTAGCATCCTGAAGGCGATCGGCGGGTCGGAGTAGGGTCGGGTTTCAAATTCCAGATGGAGGATTTGGCGATCGGTTTGGAGGAAGACGAGAGAATCGGCGCGGATGGGTTCTTGGATGAGTTCGGTTTTGAGTACCTGAATGTTGGTGGGTTCGTCAATGGGTAGCAGCCAGCGGATGAAGGCGGCGGGGAATTTTTCGGCTAGGTATTTGCAGGTGTTGTCGTAGGCCAAAACGGTTGGGTTGTGAGGGGTGACTAGAAGAGTTTAGCTCTAGCGGCATCTACCTGAGAGGGGATTTTAGGGCGATTTGGGAAAGTAATCACTTTTTATCACTTTTTATCACTTTTTGTCACTGACAAAGCTGAAGTTGACTCATTAGAATACTTCAATGCCAGAAACTGGCTACCGTTCATGTTTACAAATTACCCTAGCAGAGGAGTTGACAAAAGTGAGTTTACCATACAACCTTGTCGAGGCAATTCGGAATATTCTAACTGCTTTGGCTTTGGCTCAAGGCATTTTATCACCCCAACAGGTTTCTGATATTCCAAACTCAACAATAATAGCTCAATTTGAAGAGCAAATTGGAATAGCAGATGAGGCGGAAAGAAAAAAAGTAGAAATGGAACTAAAACAAGTCAAATCTAGTCAATCGACCATGCTCGATATCGCCAAACAAACAGGCTATGGTAGCGGCAATTATGGCGGATAAAACAAGTTTAATGAATTTTTAGCTTTAGGAAAAACTCTCAGGGAGATTGAGTTACAATCTCCCCGATTATCTAATTAAGGATAACTATCAATGTGGATTTTGATTTTAATTGTGCTGGCTGTAGTTGTCTACTTCGCGATGTCACAGGCATCAAGCAGCAATCAATCTAGTAAGGCATCAAGTCGGACTCAAGCTAGTAAAGCATCAAGTCAGAATTACAGTCAAGTAGATTATTCAAATCTTGAAGTATCACTTGAGAGCGATGTACCTGGCCAAGACTACACACGCCTTCGCGATCTACTAGCAGAGGGAAAATGGAGAGAAGCTGATGAAGAAACAGGGAAGATAATATTCAATGTAGGAAATTACACATATGGTGAACACGGTATCACTACAGCAACTCACGAAACCACCCCTTGTAAAGACCTTTCTACGATCGATCGACTTTGGCTTAAATATAGCAATGGTCGCTTTGGGTTTAGTGTACAAAGGCGAATTATTTTAGGAATACAAGAGGATGCACTATTTACTCTGCTTTGCAAACCCAGTGAAAGAAAAGGAAATTCCTTGGAGGAGATGAATAAAAGGATCGAATTACAAAATACTTTTCATAAACTCATAGGATGGTACATTCCTCATCCAAAAGACGACGGTGGCGATGTAAAAAAATATAACGATCTTACTTTTTCAATCCACGCTCCCTATGGACATCTTCCCACAGCTTATTGGGAGAATGGAGAGTATGGTGAGTCATGGAAAACTAAAAATGTGAATAGTTTTATCTTACCACATTTCTTGAATAGGCTTTCAAGTTGCGGTATTGCTTTGTAGTCAAAATCCCAGTCACATAAACTTGTTTACACAATAGAACATGGGATTGAGTGACGATCGCCCTTTCACTCCTAAAAACGATCGCACTTCTCTCCTCACTTCTTCCCCACCTTGTCTCAATGCTTGCAAAAAGGCTGTTGAAGCCCGATCGCCCTTTCGTCAATTCCCAACAAACCCAAAACTCGATCGCCCTCAGTGCGATCGATTGCCGCTAAAGCAGTAGCCGACAAATTCCCCGACTTCAAGAAATACCAAACAATAGCATGGGGATCTATCACAACTGCGCTCATAGAGGAAACTCATAAAGGAAAATTCCCCCACATTTCTTCACGGACTTCCGCAATATCCAGCGCTGTAATTTCAATATCCAGATCGCTCCACAACCCGTACAAACTACGCTGAGGTTGTTTCGGAGTAGACTTTTGCTTGAGAAACTGCACGAAGTTTAGAACTTCTTGCTGTTGCTCAGGCTGCAATTCCCGTAAATTTTCTAATACAGCTTGTTCAATTGTCATTATTTTTACTCCCCATTCATCTCTCTTCAATAAGACTAGCGGGTTTGTAGTCAATCCCGCAACACAGAAACTGCACGTTAGGCGATCGCCCTTTTTTACCACAAAAACAGACTTTTGCCATAGCAATCAAGCAATTTGAAGCGTGCGAGGTTCCGGGATAGATTCACCTTCAGCTTCCCAAGCTTCCAAACACATTTCAATCACTTCTTCGCCGCTATGAATAGCTTCCTCGCGAGTTTTTCCGTGAGTACAAGGCATCACAACGCGATCGAAAAACTCTGGAATCGTGACTAAGAAAAGCTGATCTTCATCAGACCATTGGACGATCATGCTGTATCGACTCATAAATCCTCATCCTCCCTTAACTCATTTATAACATTCTTGGGCTGCGATCGGCATTTCGCTACAAGGCAGTCCATAAGCAGTATAGGGTCTAACATCAGGCGGTTGAAGCCACAAAACAATTGATTCAGGAGGAATACCCGCTGCAACTAACTCCTCAGCAATCAGGCGATCGGTATTATTTGCTTGAATCCACACCTGACCGTCAATAATATCAATATGAATCACACAATGGTGAATCCGCCGCTCCTTAGACCAACCTATATTGATGAACATATAGCGGTCATTTTCTACATCAAAAATTGTTACGTTTTGCGTCCCGCTGTCAAAAACGGGAAGCTCAGCGTATTCAGTAACAAGCTGCTTAACAAGTTTG
>JAJAYT010000130.1 GCA_026786085.1 Microcoleus sp. CAN_BIN18
GCTATATCCGTCTCTGTCTCTGTCTCGGAAATTGTTGCGGGCTGGCTGTGGGCTGCTATATCCGTCTCTGTCTCTGTCTCGGAAATTGTTGCGGGCTGGCTGTGGGCTGCTGTCTCTGTCTCGGAAGTTGTTGCGGGCTGGCTGTGGGCTGCTATATCCGTCTCCGTCTCTGTCTTTGAAATTATTTCGGCGAATGGACGGTTGGCTGTCGGAATCGGATCTCCGCTTGAAAACCGATCGCACTGGCATTTCTCGCGATTGGGGGGAGAAGGTCGATCGTTTTTGAGGCGCGTCTACTTCTGGGCGACTGTCGGGACGGGGCTTGCGTTCTAAGGGGGGAAATGAGGGTGCTGAGTCCTGACGGCGGCCTGCGCTTTTGAATGGTTTGCTGTCGGAATTCGATCGCGAGGAGCGCGAAAAGTTGGGTTTGGTAAATTTTCTCATTGGTTTTTTGTCAGAGTCAAAGCGATTTGAGATGTGATATTTGAGATTGAAGAATTGCAGAATTGAGGGATCGATCTTGGGGCTTTAAGATTCAAGAATTGACTGGGAGGGAGCAAGGATTTTTCGGTGTGAGAATTGCTAGTTAATAACTAATAAGTCCTGTTTACTCGATCGGGCTTTTTGCTGTTTTAGGTTGGCCGCCGTGCAAGAGTTGTTAATTAATCCCTCGCCCTTGGCAACTCTTAACTGGTAAATCCTTTAATTCTCAAGTTCTAAAAGTGCCAGAAGTTCAGTCAATCTTTCGGAATCGGTGAGGTACAAATATCCGACCAAAGTTTCTAAGCTGCTGGCTTGTTGGTATATTTCTGGATCGGCTCGCTTGGAACGACCCGCTGCGGCATTGCGGCCGCGCTTGACAATTGCTAATTCTGTACTGTTCAAGTAAGGAGAGATCGATCGCAAATGACGCGCTTGAGTTTCGGCTCGTACTTGCCCCACCACCAATTCGTGATAAGCTTGCAATCTTTTGGGCGGTACTAAGTACGAGCTCCGAACGTAGAGTTCGTATACTGCATCTCCCAAATATGCCCAGGCTGCGGGCGAAATCCTTTCTATTTCGGCTGATGTAGCCCTCGCAGGATGCACTCGATTTAAACTGATATCAGTCAGACTCAGTTTGAGCCCGTCATCTGCTAGAGGCGACATACTTTTTTAAATAAAACTTCCGCACAGCTTGGTTTTTCTACAACTTACTTATTTAGTCTTTCGTCACTTCAGCAATTCTAGCGAGTACACGGCGTTATTAACGCGATCGCTAAGAGCTGATTCCCTACTTCTTATACCATTTTTCTGCGTGTTTGCAACACATATTTTACTGCCACTCTACCGAATCTCAGAGCATCGGAGGAAACATCGGAGGAAACATCAGAGGAAAGACTGGGAAGACCTATCGCAGATCACGGGAAAATCGGTATTATTGTACCAGCACAACAAAAGTTAGCTAAGCTGTTCTGCATTTAAATTGTATATCAAAAAACCATCAAAGTCTTGTGGGTGGGCGTCCCGCCCGCCCTGAATATACAATTTAAATGCGCGACAGCTTGACCAGCATTGAGAACCGGAAGCTAATTTAATCCACTTTGCCGTCAAGCATCCTTGACGTTTTTTACCGCCTCATCAACGGTCGGCTGCAAAGACAAAAATTTCTCTAAGCGAACCAGTTTAACTGTCTGAGTGACGCGGGGATTTGAGACAATTTGCAGTGTCCCCTCCAAGGTTTGGGCTTTCTTGACAAGTTGGACAAGTGCGCCCAAGCCGGAACTGTCCACAAAGTCTATCTGAGACAAGTCCAAAATTAGGTGTTTTGGGCCATCGTCAATAAATTTGCTCAGTACCTTCCGAAAAGTGGCCTCAGAAAAAGCGTCCAGCAGGCCTGTCAGGCGAAATAACTGATAGTTATTCTTGACTTCGCGAGTGCCTCTGAGGCTAACGGTCAGGGTCAATGACTCAGGAATGACACCCTCCTACCTAGATATTGCTTAAAGTTGAGGATTCATTATACGAGTTTTTGGGTTTTTTGTCTACTGTTTTTTAGTTGACAGTTGGCAGTTGACTGTTGACAACGGCCAACAGCCAACTGACTACTGACTAAGCTGCTGCTTTCTGATTTTCTCGCATTGACTGCACGAATCGATCGAACAAATAGTCAGCATCATGGGGGCCGGGACTGGCTTCCGGGTGGTACTGGACTGAGAACAGCGGCAAGGTTTTGTGCTTTAATCCGGCTACGGTGCGATCGTTCAAATTGAGATGAGTAATTTCTACTTCCGGGACTAGGGAATCAGGGTCGATCGCAAAACCGTGATTTTGGCTAGTAATTTCTATTTGCTCAGTTAAACCCGCCGGATGATTCAATCCCCGGTGGCCGAACTTAAGTTTAAAAGTTTCCGCACCCAAGGAAATGCCCAGAATCTGGTGTCCCATACAGATCCCGAATACAGGTTTGTCCGACTTCAACAGAGCTTTTGCAGTCGCGATTCCTTCCGTTACCGCCGAGGGATCTCCGGGCCCGTTGGACAGAAAAATGCCATCCGGGTTGTATTTGAGAATTTCCTCCGCCGACGTGTCAGCGGGTACAACAATTACCCGACAGCCGTAACTGGCCAAACGTCGCAGAATATTGCGCTTAATCCCAAAATCTAGCGCTACCACCGTCCACATTTCGCCGTTAGCAGGCTTGACTGTCGGACTGAACTCCCACACCGCATCTGTGGCTTCTGACCACTCATAGACCTCGCGGGTGGTCACTTCCCGCACCAGATTCAACCCGTCCATGCTGGGGGCATCTTGCACTTGTTCCAAAAGCTCCGCCTGGTCGAGAATCACGGTGGAAATACCGCCGTTAATCGCTCCCACCGTGCGAATTTTGCGAGTCAGGGCGCGGGTGTCAATACCATAAATGCCGGGGATGTCGTACTGTTTTAGGTAGTCTTGCAGGGATTGTGAACAGCGCCAGTTGCTGGGGCGGCTACATACGTTACGGGCGATCGCACTTCGAATTTGTGGCCGCGAAGATTCTTCATCTTCGAGATTTACCCCGGTATTGCCCAATTCTGGATAAGTAAAAGTGACAATTTGACCGCGATAGCTGGGATCGGTCAAGACTTCTTGGTAGCCCGTCATTCCCGTATTGAAGACTACTTCGCCGACGACGGTGGCGTCAGCGCCAAACGACCAGCCGCGGTAAGCAGTACCGTCAGCCAGGACTAGGAGGGCGGGTTGTGCAGTTGAAAGTGACATGGCATCCTTAATTACAGTCGTTTGGTTTAATTCTTACCACTGCCTGGGATTTGATGCTAGCCGGTAATATACAGATATTATTTTGATTTGTATATTGCCGAGGGTAAAAAGTGCTGGTGCCGGAGTCCAGGGCTATCTATACCAAAAGGCAGTTGTCGTTGTTACGATCGACAAACAAGCCTTCAAACAAACTATGGCCAGCAAATCTCCCTTGCCTTTACTCTCCAACTCAAAAAAGCATTTGGTGAACGCTCAACACCTGCGTAAACCTTTACTGGCTTTAACAGCGGTTATTTCTCTGAGCAGTTCAATTTTAGTGTACACCGCAGTCAACTCCTCGCGAGCGGCGGCTCAAGAAAGTGAGGGATGCTTCCTGCGTAACTCCAGCGGCCGAACTGTCAACTTGAGCAGATCAGTCTGCGGTTTTCTCCCTCAAGAATTAACTCCCACTGCTTCGCCTGATACTAAGTCTGATGCCAATTCGGGAGTATTTAAGGCAAAAATTAAACGCCGAGAGGCTAATATCCCGGTTATAGAAGTCACATTTAATGGCAAACAAAAGTTTGATATGATGGTAGATTCTGGAGCCAGCGGTACAGTAATTACACCAGCAATGGCTAAAGCCTTGGGCGTTGTTCCCCAGGGATCAGTGCGAGCAAAAACTCCTAACGGAGAGGCTACTTTTCCCCTCGGTCGCCTGACTTCTATTGAAACTGGAGGTCTGGCGATTAAAAATGTAGTTGTTGCTATCTCGCCATCCCTAGATATCGGACTTTTGGGCCACGACTTTTTTGGTAATAAAGATGTGACTATTAAGCAAGATGTTATTGAATTTCGATCGCGCTCATAAAGAAAAGGAAGTTCGGCAGCGGATGCAATTCAGTTGACAGTTGACAGTTGACAGTTGACAGTTGACTGTCAACTGAATGAACGAACTTCTTTATTTAGCGCAAAAACTCAACCAACTGCTGCAACTTCAACCAAGATTCGCCACTCGATAAAATCTGCTTAGCCAAATCAACTCCTGCTGCGTGATCACCCAAAGGAATTGCACTTCCCACCTGAAAAGCCAAAGACGCATTCAAAGCTACAACATCCATTTGTGCTGCTGTACCTTTGCCTTGCAAAACATTCCGCAAAATCTCGGCGTTTTCTTCAACATTTCCGCCTTTCAATGAGCCGATCGCACTTGGCGTCAATCCTACCTGTTCCGGGTGTAAAGTAGTCAGTTCCACTTCGCCGCCCGACAAAACCGCCAAATCAGTCACATCACCCAAACCCGCCTCATCCAACTTTTCTCTGCCGTGAACGACTATTGCCAACTCAGTCCCCAACTCGCCCAAAGCTTGCGCAATAGTTGATACCAGACCAGGATCGAATACCCCGATTACCTGCCCTGTAGGGCGCATAGGATTGACGAGCGGGCCTAAAAGGTTAAAAATAGTCCGCACCTTTAAAGTACGCCGGAGCGGTGCTACAGCCTTAAGTGCTGGATGCCAGCCGGGAGCAAATAAAAAGGTGATGCCTACTTCGTCCACAGCGGCTTTTACCTTCGCGGGATCGGCGTTGAGGTTGACTCCGAGTGCTTCCAACACGTCAGCAGAACCCACTGTGCTGGATGCCGATCGATTTCCGTGTTTCGCGACTCGAACTGTGCCCGCAGCGGCAACAAAAGCTACAGCAGTGGAAATGTTAAATGTGGACGCGCCGTCTCCGCCTGTGCCGCAAGTATCAATTAATTTGAGATTCGAGATGGGAGATTGGCGATCGAAAATGCTCTCTGACTCGCCTGTAAGGGCCTGAGACTGCAATACCTGAGCCATTCCTGCTAATTCTTGGGCGGAGATGCCTTTGGCTTGGAGGGCTGCTAAAATAGCTCCGGAAAGCACGGGGGGTATGGCTTCTGCTAGCCATCCCTGCATTAAGTCGGCAGCTTGGCCACGCGCGAGAGATTGTCTGTCTAACAGTTGTTGCAGCAGGGCTGGCCACAGGGGAGCATCCGCTGTCAAAGTTGAAGCTGTGGATATATCTGGTGTTGCAAGTACGGGAGAATCAGTCATGTAGCGAGAATATTTTTTTTGCTGGGGTGGGCTTTTTGATGTCGGGCCTGCGCTGGGAGTCGATCGGGATTTTAGCAGACTTGCCGACGCAATTTTGTGCGACCCAGATTTTTGCCCAAATGACAGCAATACTACATAATTTATCCGCCCGCAGCCAAATATGAAGTTTTTGATACAACAATTCTCCCCCGGATTGTGACAATTTTAGGTAAGGTGCCCATTTCCTCAAGATCGATCGACCGTCAGCTCTACTATCTGCCGCCTAAAAATCAATTTCAACTGGCAACATCGGTGGCAGGCATTCAGATCGATCGAGTGAATAAATACATTAGTCATAGCTACTAACAGATCGCCAAAAATATTGATTTTTTCAGAAAAATAAAGCAGGTATTCAAAAGTGAGACACCCCAAATTAGAAAACAGACAGATCGAGTGTAAATTGGAAAACAAAGCGATCGATTTCCTGGATATCGAGGAGGCACTTCACGAAATGGAAGCAAAATATTACAGTATGTTTGAAAATGCTGTTTCCGGCATTTTCCAGACAACGCCCGATGGTCACTATATCAGCGCCAACCCAGCTTTAGCTCGCATCTACGGATATAATTCCGCCGCCGAATTGATGGGCAGTCTGACTGATATCAGCGATCAGCTTTACGTCGCTCCCGATCGGCGCGATCAGTTTATTTCCGCTTTGCAAGCGCGTGGCATCGTGTCAGATTTTGAGTCGCAGATTTATCGGCGAGATGGCACAGTAATTTGGATTGCCGAAAATGCGCGGGCAGTCCACGATGCCGACGGCGAATTGCTTTATTACGAAGGTTTTGTAGAAGATATTACTCAGCGTAAAAATGCAGAAGCTGCACTGCGATCAAGTGAAGAACGCCTGCGAATGGTAATTGAAGGTGTCAAAGATTATGCTATATTCATGTTAGATACTAAGGGATATGTAGCTAGCTGGAATTCTGGAGCAAAAAGAATTTTGGGATATCAAGCCAGCGAAATAGTCGGCCAACAGTCAGAGTGCTTTTATACGCCTGAAGATATTGCAATTGGCAAACCACAAGAAAAATTAGTCGTAGCTACCACAACAGGGAGATATGAAGGTGAAGGCTGGCGGTTTCGCAACGACGGCTCGCGATTCTGGGCGAATATTATTGTTACTCCTTTGCGTGATGAAAGTGGGGAAATGCGCGGCTTTTCTCAAGTAATGCAGGACATTACTCAGCAAAAGCGGGCTGGAGAAGAAAAAATGCAGTTGATTGCTTCTTTGCAAGCATCAGAAAAGAAGTTTCGCACTCTGTACGAATCGACTACAGATGCGGTAATGCTGCTAGATGAACAGGGTTTTTTGGATTGCAATCCGGCTACTTTAAAGTTATTTGGATGCAGCAATGAATCGGAGTTTTGCGGCAAGCATCCTTCGGAATTTAGCCCGCTGTTGCAACCGGATGGACAAGATTCTATGAGTCTGTCTCAAGAGCGAATTAGTACGGCTATGCGATCGGGAAATTGCCGTTTTGACTGGCTGCACTGCCGTTTAGACGGTTCCGATTTTCCGGCGGAAGTGCTGCTGACTTCTATGGATATCGGCGGCAAAATGGGGCTGCAAGCTGTGGTGCGCGATATCACCGATCGGGTGCAGGCTAAGCAGGCTCTGAAGCAGGCTAATGAGGTATTAGAATGCCGGGTAAAAGAGCGGACAAGTCAGTTGGAAGCAGCTATTAAACAGTTGAGTTTGTCGGAAGAAAAGTTTTCTAAGGCTTTTCGATCGAGTCCCGATCCGATGACTATTACTACTTTTGCTGAGGGTCGTTTTATTGAAGTTAATGATAGTTTTTTGTCGGCACTCGGTTACTTTAGGGAGGAGATAGTCGCTCATACAGTACCGGAATTAAATATTTGGGTAAAACCTCAAGACAGAGTTGATTTTAGGCAAAGTTTGCAGGAACAAGGTGTGGTTCGCAGTCAGGAATGCGAGTTTCAGATGAAGTCGGGATCGGTGGTGGTGTGTTTGCTGTCCGCAGAGTTGATTAATTTGGATGGCGAACTCTGTATGCTGGCGGTGATGACAGATATTACCGATCGCAAACACGCAGAAGAAGCCCTACGGGAAAGCCAGCGGGCCTTATCCACGCTGATGAGCAATTTGCCGGGGATGGCCTACCGTTTTCGCAATGATGCCGATCGCAGTATGGAGTTTGTCAGCGAAGGTTGCTATCAGTTAACGGGCTATTCTCCCGAAGAATTTATCAATACTCGGCAAGTTTCTCTCTCGGAATTGACACACCCAGACGATCGCGAAATCTTCTGTAATGCCGTGGAAGTTGCCCTAAAAGAAAATCGACCCTATCAGTTAAATTACCGAATTACTGCTAAAAACGGCGAATTAAAATGGGTTTGGGAGCAAGGTTTGGGAGTGTTTTCCGACTCAGGAGAATTGATAGCTTTAGAAGGGTTAATTACTGATATTTCCGACCAAAAACGCAATGAAGCAGCTTTGCTGCGATCGCAAACAGAGTTAACCCAACAAAAACTTCAGCTTGAAAATACTTTGCATGAATTGCAGCAAACTCAAGCGGTATTGATTCACACTGAGAAAATGTCTACACTCGGTCAAATGGTAGCAGGTGTTGCCCACGAAATCAACAATCCCGTTAGCAGCGTCTGTGGCAATCTCGTTCACGTCGGCCACTACACGGAAGATTTGCTAAATTTGATCGATATGTATCAGGAACACTGCCCACAGCCACCGACAGCAATTCAAGATAAAATTGAGGATATCGAGCTAGAGTTTCTGTTAGAAGATTTGCCAAAAGCGATGTCTTCGATGCAAATTGGGGCCGATCGCATTCGGGAAATTGTGCGATCGCTCAGAAATTTCTCTCGCAAAGACGATTCTCAAATGACCAAGGTTAATCTACACGAAGGCATTGAAGGGACGCTGCTAATCCTGCAAAGCCGATTAAGGGCACGTGGGAACTATCCCGAAATTGCGGTAATTAAGGACTATGGAAATTTGCCTTTGGTTGAGTGTTATTCGGGTAAAATAAATCAGGTGTTTATGAATTTGATCGGAAATGCGATCGATGCGATCGAGGAATACAACGCAGGGCGATCCATTGCCGAAGCCAAAGCTAACCGCAGCAAGATTAAAATTAGGACAGAAGTCCAAAACTCCAAGGCGATAATTCGGATTTATGACAACGGCCCCGGTATGCCCGAAGCAGTTTGTCAGCAGTTGTTCGAGGCCTTTTTTACCACCAAACCCGCCGGCAAAGGCACCGGTTTAGGCCTGTCAATTTCCTACAAAGTTGTCCAAGAGCACGGCGGAAAGCTGAGTTGCGTCTCTGCACCGGGCCAAGGAGCCGAGTTTATCATCGAAATGCCGATCGAGCAACCATAAAAATCACGTCGAAATCGCAAGTCGTGGTTTGTAGTGAGGACTTTAGTCCTTCTTTCTGAGGACTAAAGTCCTCACTACAAACCTATTTGATTAAGTATTCGTAGTGAGTGCTTGTAGCTTGTAGGGTGCGTCAGGTCTCAATATGACCACCACAGACTAATAATCTTCGCCCTGACGCACCCTACAGTTAATTAGCTAAAAATCACCAACTAACAACGACCAACGGCCAACTGCCAACTGCCAACTGTCAACTGTCAACTGTCAACTAACTACACCTATCCCAATAAATTCGAGCCACCCTATCCCCCGGATTTTGTCGCCAACAATCCGCAAAAAGTTCCCCAGCTTCCCTAAAAATATTCATATTGTACAAAAACAAAGCCTCAGCAAACAACCGCAAAGTAGCCAACTTCCCCGCTTTAACCTCCGGCAAATCCGCATCAAAAACCTCATAAACAGTCACCCATTCAGACTTCCCCTTAACCTGAACCTTATCAATTACCCGAATCGCATAATCAGCAGGATTTGTCAAGCGCTCAAAAGTCTGTTGAGTAATTAACAGCGACACCCCATAATTCTTCGTCAAACTTTCAATTCGAGAAGCCAAATTAACCGCATCACCAATAACAGTACCGTCCATCCGGCTGTTTCCGCCAACAGTACCCAACATCAAAGAACCAGTATTAATCCCCACCCCAATCTGAAACTGCACCTCGCCCGCAGCAGCGCGCTCTCGATTGTATTCAGCAAGAGTGTGCAGCATCGAAATTCCCGCTTTCACAGCATCATCCGCGCCCTCGCTAAACAAAGCCATAATTGCATCCCCAATATATTTATCAATAAACCCCTGATTTTCCACAATCAGCGGCTCCATATAACTCAAATAAGAATTTATAAATTTGAAATTTTCCTGCGGTGTCATCTGTTCCGAGAGAGTTGTGAAATCGCGGATATCAGAAAACAAAATCGACATTTCCAGCTCCACCGCGTCTCCCAATTTCACACCAACAATGCTGTCACATCCCAAAAAAGATAAAAACTGATTGGGTACAAAACGGCTTGTCGCCTCAACTATTTGTAATTCTGCATCCAGTGAAAGTTCCAAACTGCAATTGACCTCAAACAGCTCCTCAATGAACTTTTTGCGCTCTGCCTCAGCTTCTTTGCGTTCCGTGATATCTAGAAGAGTGTTGATAGCATAGACAATTTGATTTTGTTTATCGTAAATCGGGGTAGCATGAATTTCTAGGGGAATAACCCGATTGCCGTGCCGGACTTCTAAATCGTCAGCCACAGAAGTTTCGCCCCTCAATGCCCGCACGATGGGCAAGTTTTCCACGGGGCAAGGTTGAAGATTTCCGGCTTGATAAACTTGATAAACCTCTGATAGTTGTTCCCCTGGCACATCAGACACGAATTTTTTGTTAAATATCTCCTTTGCTTTTTTGTTGATATAGTAAACTTTGCCATCCGCATTCAGCACTCCCACGCCCACCGGCATTGCTTCCAAAAACTGCATCAAGCGATTTTCGTTGTCGTGGAGTGTCGCAATCAGTAGCGATTGTTCGCGGTTTAAATCCGCCAATTCCTGATTCATTTGCTGAAGCTGGGCATTTTGTGCTGCCAGCAGTTTATTTTGCCGATAACTGTTTACTGCTTCTTTTACCGTCAAACTCAAGTCTTCTGGTTGCCAGGGTTTAGCTATATAACGATATAAATTGGCATTTTTGATCGCATTTCCCACAGCCTCAATATCTGCTTGCCCTGTGAGCATGATTTTGATAGTTTTCGGCGATAGTATATGGACTTGTTTTAATAATTCATCTCCCTTCATCTCCGGCATGATATGATCGGAAATAATTAACGGTACTTCATACCCATCTGACAATAATTCTTCAAGCAACTCTAATGCTTCCTCCCCACCCTCGGCAATTTCTATGAGATAAGCATTACCGACAGACTCTTGAAGTTCTGCTTTGAGGCTTTTGAGTACAGTGTTGTCATCATCTACACAGATAATTACCTGTTGTTTCATAACTTCGATAAACCAGATTTAATAGTTTCCAGTAATTCAGCTTCTGACCAAGGTTTAGATAAACAGCAGTGGAGATTTGCGAATTCTTTGGCTCGACCAATAGCTGCTTCGTCAACTTGACCTGTGAGCATAATTTTAACAACTTTAGGGAATTTCTCATGGATGCGAATCAGTAACTCGTCTCCCTTCATACCGGGCATTAACCAATCAGAAATAATTACAACAATACTCACATCATCTTCAGTTAATTCTTGCATTAATTCTAAAGCTTCATCACCATCCTCGGCGGCTTCATAGATATAATTATTGCCAAATGATGCTGATAGTTGAGTCCTGAGACTGTCCAACACCATTCTCTCATCGTCAACGCACAAAATAACTGGTTTAGACATTTATTATTCCTCGTTTATCATTAGTAATTAACGCAAAAATAGTCAATTAACTTAGTGGGCCCGATCGCATTTTCAGATCAAGCACGTTAGGTCGATCGAGCCTCGCGCAGCTTTGATTGAACAAGGGTTTACCCAGAGCCTTAGCTAAGTATAATCCACATAGTGCAAGTATTCCGGTGCGATCGCTAGTTTCCGCCTAAATCCGGCTTATTCAGTGAAATTATGAACTAATAGCGTTTCCATTGCTGGAATAATAATTTTCGGAGTGTAGTGCGATCGGGACTACCGCGATGACCCATCGCTATAATTATACGATCGCCCTCATCAGCTCAGACACCGCTCATTGGCAGAAAAACATGAAATGTAGTTTGACCAGGAATCGATTCCACTTCAATTTTCCCCTGATGTTTTTGCACAATCTTCTTCACAATATCTAACCCCAAACCGCTACCTTCTCCTGGCGGCTTAGTAGTAAAAAATGGGTCAAATATTTTGGATTTAATCTCTTCTGGTATCCCCTTACCGCTGTCCGTCACACTAATCTTAGCCTGCCCGTCTTGCTGGGCCAAATCAATTGTGAGAGTGCCTCGGTAATCCATTGCTTGCAAAGCATTGTGAACCAGATTTGTCCACACTTGATTTAGTTCGTCGGGATAGCACAGTATCGGCGGGATTTCTGCATAGTTTCTCAGTACCTGAACTCCCTGTTTGAGTTGATTTTGATAAAGAGTTAAGATAGTTTCAATCCCTTCGGTAATGCTGGCTGTGGTCTTTTCGCCCGATTGTTCGTAGTGGGCATAAGTTTTCAAGGCAAATACCACTTTTGATGCCCTGTCTGTGGCTGTGTTGATCGTAGCGAGGCCTCTTTTTAACTCAGAAAGTTTGTAGGCCATTTCTAGGACTTGCAAGCTATCGGGTTTTTGCAGCAGCGGCACAAAGCTGTCAATTCCATCGTACACTCCCATCATCACTAGGCGATCGGCTACGGTATCTGGATCTGCTATTCCTAATTCTTGCAGTTGGCTTCTTAAAGCTCTCTTCAATTTGCGTTCTTCTTTAGTTGATAAGTTTGCTTCTTGTTCAAGAGAACGTTGAAGTAATGCTGAAAAATCCTGTACTTCTTCTGGGGAGAGAGATTGAAACAGTGCCGGCAACTGTTCTAGGGTTTGGTTCAAGAACTTAGAAACATTGCCCGCAGACGATCGAATTGCGCCCAGGGGAGTGTTAACTTCGTGAGCAACTCCAGCCACAAGTTGTCCTAAAGCTGCCATTTTTTCGGATTGAATCAGTTCTGCTTGGGTAGCTTCGAGTTGTTGAAGAGTATCGCTTAGTTCCTCATTTTTATGGTTCAAAGCTGATTCCGCTTGTTTGCGATCGCCAATTTCTCGGCACACCGCGTGCAGAATTTCCTTACCCTCTAAAGGAATTACTGTCAGCAATACTTCTACCCAAAAGTCTTCTCCATCAATGCGGCGGTGCATCCATTCAAAGCGGTGACTTCCTCGCAAGAAAGCTGTGGCTGTCATTACTTCGGCTTTCTCGAAAGACTCTCTACCGTCAGGTTGAATGTCTGGGGAAAGTTGAGCCGGATGTAGGGAAAGAAGCTGTTGTTTGTCAGTGCAGCGCATCATTTTGACCGTTGCAGGGTTGCAGTCGATAAAAGCGCCCCCATCTAACAGCAGAATAGCATCGCCCGATTGCTCGTAAAGTTGTCGAAAACGAGTTTCTGAATGCTGAAGTTTTTCGGTGCGTTCTTCGACTTTGGATTCTAAGTTGGCATAAAGTTGGGCGTTTTCTATGGAGATGGCTGCTTGAGAGGACAAGATTTTTAAGACTGCCAATCTGTCGGGAGTAAATGCACCTGTTGCGAGGTTATTTTCCAGATAAATAATTGAAATAAGCTTATTTTGCTCAATCAGAGGAACGCAGAGAATTGATTTAGTTTGATGTCTCTTTATATAAGTGTCTTTAGTAAAGTCACCTTCCCGGCTAGCATCATTTAGAACCACATTCTTGTGAGTGCGGGCGACATAATTTATCACTGCAATTGACACTAAGTGACTGCTTTCAAGTGGGATTGACTGCAATAAATCGATCCTGTCGGAATCAACAGCACCGGATGCTTCTATTACCAGTTTACCCTGAGACTCCAACAACAAGTAGCCCATCTGTGCGCCAGCATTTTCTATCACAATCTTCATCAATTTTCTGAGTAATTGCTCTAGCACAATTTCACCAGCAATGGCTTGGGAAGCTTTGATAACAGTCGCTAAATCTAAAGCTGTACCCGATCCTGTGGTAGTGTGAGTATTAATTGCGCTCTGGCCTGTATTTTTAGCAATAGTCGCCACAGATTTAGCCAGTAATTGCGGATATCTTGCTTCTAAATCCTCAACTTTTGCCCTAGCTTGCCAGCGAGTATAGCCGTAGTGTGCTCCTTTGAGATAGGTTTGGGCAATCTCCTCCATACCGCTTGCCAGATAAAATTCCGCTGCCAACTCATAGGCTAAAGCTTCATCTTGAATATATCCGCTGTCTCTGGCTCCTTTAATCGATCGATCGTAAAGTTTGGCTGCTTGCCAGTTATCTCCCAATACTCTCGCTTTTTCAGATTCTACTAGGTCGTATTTATGCTGAAAATTGCACGGGGCAAGCTCTGCCCATTGTTTCATTTGCTCTTGGTTTAATTCAACTCGCTCCAAGTTTTCCGTGAGAGTGGCAGAATACTGAGCTAGCAGGGCAAGAGAATAGTAAAAGTTATGAATAGCAACATACATAAATCCCATGACAGAATCTATGTATTCTGTGGCTGCGATCGCATTTTTCACGGCCCCGGCACAGTCTTTGAATAAGTAAGAAAGATTTAGTTTTGCAAGGTAAACAATACAAAGCAGCGTGCGGTTATTCGCAGCTAGCAAACGGGGAATAATTTCCTCCTCATTAAAGCTTTCGCCCAGCAAACGGGATGGCGTGACAGTTGTCTCCAACAGATTTAAGCTAACTTGCCACCAGATATTAGTCTGGTAAATAGAATATTCCTGTTTAAGCTTTAATAATTGTTCGCAGGATTGCTGCATTTTTGATGAGACAGATTCTAGTCCTTCTCCCGTCACAAATAGGGTAACACAATAATCTTTAATGCAATAACAGGCGTACTCATTATCTCCTGTATCCAGTCCGCTTTTAATTCCATCTTTAAGCAGAGAAAGACTATTTTTTGCGGGGTCTTTCCAGTGTTTTACCAAAGCACAAAATAAGTTATAAACTTTGGCTTTGAGTTCTGTAGCATGATATATATTTACTAACTTCAGTGCCAATTGTCCGGCGTGATACCCAGTTTCTATGTTGCCTTGTGCCGAACAGATAGCAGCATACCAAACATAGGCATAAGCAGCCAAGGCTGAATAACCTTTTTGAATTGTCAAGTTAACCATTGTCAAGATAATTGACAGTAAAACTTCGGGTTTGGCAAAATAAGCTGACGGACAAATAGACATCAAAATCCGCATGGCTGCTAGTTGAGCATCGTCCGTCATTTCCGGGAAGTTTTCTAAGTCTGTCAGTGCTGGCAGCTCTACGGTACTCTCTTCGCCTGTTGAATTTGAAAGAGAAATTTCCAGTAATTTTAATGCTTCTAAACCAGTTTTTATTGCTTTAATCGGCTGATTTTGAGCGGTATAAATTTGCACTTTAAGCTCATAAGCTTTTACCTTGTCTAGCTGATTTATTGCTCGTTCCATGATAACTTCAGCTAATTCTTCTGCCCTTTCAAAATTGGTGCTTAAATATTTAGCCTCTACAGTTTCTTGATAGAGATTGAGGGTGAGGTCATACTGCATTTGCCAACTTTCTTCTGTTAACAGGCTTAATCCTGTCTTCAAATATTGAACCGCCGCATTGTAAGCCGTCGCTGCCTTGGCTTTCCGCCCCGCTATCAAATTTAGTTTTGCAATTTCGTTTCGCTCTTTTTGATGAGTTAATACTGGCTGTACTGCCGTGCTTACCCCTATTCCAAGATTGAGATGATCGACAATTTCAAATATTTTTTTTGATAGTGTTTCGGTCGAACTATTCTGTAGCAACAGGCGACCAATTTGTAAATGGATAGCTTGTTTTTGGGATTCGTCAATCAAAGAATAAGTTGCTTGTTGGATGCGGTCGTGTCCAAACTTATAGTTTTGAATTAACAGTTGAGGATCTAATTCTGAGATAGTAAAAATTAACTCTGACTGAATTGCCTGTTTGAGGTCGGAGAAAACTTTGGCGGGCGATCGCTCGCAAATAATTGATAGAGTGTTTAAGTCAAACTCTGCACCTATACAAGCTGCAAAACGCAATACCTGTTGAGCGGTGGACGGCAATTTATTGACTTTTTCAATCATTAATTCTACCACATTATCAGTGATTGACCTCGCCTCAATTTGAACAATATCCCACTGCCAACTCCGGGCATTACAATCAAATTTTAGCAATTTTTCAGCATACAAATTTTTCAATAACTCGCCGACAAAAAAGGGATTACCACTGGTTTTTCGTAGAATCAGTTCGGCTAATGCTCGTACAGGATAACGCTCGCATTGCAACGTATCTGAAATCAATTCATTGATATGTTTTAGAGCTAAAGGTACAAGGGTAATCTGGTTAATAGATGCTCCCTCATAGCGGATATCTTCCAGAGTCAGCATCAAGGGATGGGTAGAATTGACTTCGTTATCTCGATAAGCTCCAATCAAAAATAGATATTCGGTATCTGCATCCGCCATCATCAGTTGGATTAATTTGAGGGTGGCAGAATCTGCCCACTGCAAATCGTCCAGAAAAATGACTAAAGGATGCTCTTTGGAGCAAAATACCCGAATGAAATTGCCGAAGATAAGATTAAAGCGATTTTGCGATTCAGTTGCACCTAATTCCGGCAAGGCCGATTGTTTGCCCACAATCAATTCTACTTCGGGAATTACATCAATAATGATTTGACCGTTAGCACCAAAAGCATCTAATAATTTTTCTCGCCATTGATTAAGCTGTTCTTCGCTTTCGGTTAATAGTTGTCGCACTAATCCCGAAAAAGCACTGACAATAGCAGAGTAAGGAATATTGCGCTGAAATTGATCGAATTTTCCAGCGATAAAATAGCCTCTCGCCTTGGTTATCGGTTTATAAACTTCGGATACGAGTGCTGACTTGCCGATGCCAGAATAACCAGCGACTAGCATTAATTCTTTACGCGATTGCTGGCTGTTTTCGGTTTTGCTAATCCGCTCGAATGCTGCTAGTAAATCTGCAACTTCTGCCTCGCGTCCGTAAAGTTTCTGGGGAATTTGGAACTTGTCGCAAATATCTTGACGACCAAGGGGGAATGATTCAATTTTGCCCTTTGTCTGTAACTGGTTCAAACATTCTTCTAAATCGGCTTTAATTCCCCAGCTACTTTGATATCTATTCTCTGCTGTTTTTGCCATCAGTTTGAGTACAATATCAGAAATTATTTGGGGAATTTTGGGATTAACCTGATGTGGCGGTACTGGTTGTTTAGCGATGTGGCTGTGTACCAACTCCAAAGCATCGTCAGCGGTAAATGGAAGTTGTCCGGTGAGGAGTTCGTAGAATGTAATGCCCAAAGAGTAAAAGTCGGTTCGATAATCGAGAGAACGGTTCATCCTTCCAGTTTGTTCTGGGGAAATATAGGCTAATGTACCTTCTAAAACATTGGGATTTTTTAGGGTAGGATTTTCGCGGGTGAAGACAGTGGCAATGCCAAAATCGATAATTTTGACTTGCCCGGTTTCTGGGTTTAGCAGGATATTGGCGGGGTTAATGTCTTTATGGATGATGTTGGCAGTATGAATTAGTGCCAACATCTCTGCTGTTTGAATAGCGATGCCCAGGAAGTTCTGTAAAGATGAAATATTTTGCGTTTCTACAGGGTTGTCCTTTAACATTTTTAAAGAAGTGCCGCCAAAATCTTCAAAGATAATTACTAGCGTTCTTTGATACTCTTGTAAGCTATAAACTTTGATTGTTCCTTCGAGATTGTTGAGATTGCAAGTAATTTCGTATTCCTGCTTGTAGCGGGTAAGTTCAGCAGGAGCCGGATAATCTCGATCGAGCATTTTGAAGATAACAGGTTGATTATCCTGTTCGCGAATGCCTCGATAAACCGTTGAGTTTTGACTTTCGTAAATTCTATCTAGAATCTGGTAGCCTTCAATTGTCAACATTTTTTTTATTTTACAATACTTCCAAAAGCACCCGGAAATACCCTTGTTATTTTTGATTTCAAGCTTTCGGTTCGCGATCGAAAGGGTTCCAATTGTCGTATTTGGGATAATCGGAATATTGAAATCCGTTGAGAAAAGTGCCGCCTGTATTGCCGATCGCGTGAATGACTGCATCCAATGCACTTCTCAATGCCGGTTCCGTCCACCCTCCTTCAAGCGAGAAAGCTTCGCCAGCAAAGTATAAACCTGAGTTGGCACTGTAGTTCTGATTGTATCTCAGCAACGCATAATTTTCATTCCACGTCATTTCTCGATATAGCTTCGCACAACCTCGGTAGTTGGGCCTTTTCGCCCAATGTATCACAGTCGGTTTGCTTGTATCAACATAAGGCGATATGGGGGTTCTGATGTTCTCGCACTCCATCAATATTTTATCTAGTTCATCAAGACATTGTTTTGCCAATTGTTCGCTGCGATCGCTCTCTGCAATAAACTTATTTGCATCGTCTTCCCAAGTGTAACTAACTAACAAAACTCCCGGATCGTTTTTCACTGCATAACCGTAAATGCCCTGCAAATATGTATCCGTGCTGATGAGCTGCGGGATCGGGCAACCGCTGACTTCCCAATACCTCTGATTTAACGGGTAAAACACCTTGCAGCTCGATATCCAGTGAGATTCCTTGATGCTGTAGGTAACATCAAATGGCAATTGAGTTTTCGGGTCAAAACCTTCAAAAACCATACCCATTTCTGTAGCCCAAGTCGTGGGTGTCAGAATAACTAGATTGTAATTTCTCGGTGATTCCAAGTTGGCAGAAGTGACCTCTACGTTTCTGCGATCGAGGTATTTAATTTTATTTACCGGATTCTTCAGATACAGATTGACAGCATACCTGTCTTTCATTTTTGAAGCTTCATAAAGCGACACCTTTTCGACAAATTCACTGGTCACAGGCTGATAAAATAGGCATTCTGCAAATGTTTGTACGCCGACATAACCGGGAGAATCGAATTCGCGATCCAGACTGTCTGTTGTTCGCTCCTGATATTGAGATCCCGGTGCAAAATTTCCCTGTTCGTCAAATGTTCCTTGAATTAGCTGATGATTCGTACCGAAACCGAACAGTAATGTTCTCATCGGATACAGACAAGAAATATCGTAAAAAGCTCCCCAGCCACCATCTCCAGCACCGATGGTATAAAAAAGTTTGGACTCTGCTTCGTTCATCCCCAAACCGCCAAAGTATCCCGGCTTTGAAGGATCGTATCTATCTATTGCTGGCATATAAACCAGCTCTCTAAAGTTTTTGTCCCAATAATATTGGACAACATTGTGCCAAAAATCTTCCCATCCGTCTTGTCCATAAAGCTTTTTGCAAACACTCGTTACCATGTCTGAGAAATTTACCCATTTATCGTAGACATCTTTAAATAATGGATTAGGAGGGTCGCCATTTTTTTGCCATATATCGAGTTGCGGCACAGGATAGGGATTTTGAGTATCGGGGCCGCAACCGTTGTTCAAATATATTCCGGTATCGGCTATTGATGAACCGGGGTCTGGAAAAGGCTGCGTAGAAATTTGAAACAATTCTCGGTAATAATCTAATACGCTGTTTTTACTGCCAGGCTTGTCGAAAAAAGGCATCCTCATTGCACCCATTTCCAATACAGTATGTTGCCCATCAACTGCTATGGAATATGTTCTGCCCCCGATTCTGTGGCTGGCTTCATAAATGTCAATATTTGTGTACCCGCATCTGAATAGCTCTCTGGCTGCGGTGATCCCTGCTATCCCCGCACCAATAATTGCGACTTTAATCTGAGGATCATTGTTGCGACCAATAGATTCATTTGTGTTGATTTCTAATAGGTGGTAGTAATTGAAGTTAAAATCTGCTGTATTGGGCCAGCTAAATTTCCAAGGATTTGAGGGAACAGGTGCTGGTTCTCTGTCTTCACCACGGCTAAACAAAGCTTTATTAACCATCTTTTATCTCCATTGAATTTTGAAAAAAATATAATCAACACAAACTAGAATATTAATAGGTACACAAAATTTAATATTCTTAATGGCGCGTCTGGAGGCGTGTATCAAAGCTCCTCCCGGCAGTAAATTTAATACATAGAAAATTAATTTCCCCCATGAAAAGACTTGAGAGCAAGCAATTAATTATTTAGTTGAGTTCGGGAAAAGCGGTTTCAACAGCACCCGGATAGGGATGCACAGATTCTAATAAGACAAATAAGTAATGTCAAATACCTTATAATTCTATCAGCCATAACTTTTAGGCATACCTTATACAACTCATGGAATTACGGCATCTTAAATATTTTGTAGCCGTTGCAGAAGAACTCAACTTTAGCCGTGCTGCCGTCCGGCTGTCTATTTCCCAGCCAGCGTTAAGCCGTCAAATCAAAAACCTGGAAGATGAACTGACCGTTGTGCTATTTCTCAGACAATCTGATGGATTGATACTCACAGAAGCAGGGAAATATTTTCTGGAACAAGCAAAAGATATTTTGCATCGCAGTCATGTCGCTGTGCAAACCATCAAGGCTGATTACACCAATACGCATGAGCCTTTGGTTATTGGCTACATTCCCACCATCCTTCAGAGTTTTCTCGGCCAAACCCTACACCGCTTTGGAGTTGCCTATCCTGAAGTTGCCGTGCGTTTCCAGGAGATGCCGCCTAGCGAACAAGTTAGAGCATTGCGAGATCGCGCGATCGATATTGCCTTTATGGGTAATCCACCTGATGAGTTAGACTCCGAGTTTGTAGTTAAATGCGTTAAGAAAGTGCCGATCGCTGCTGTATTGCCGGATACACATCCATTGGCACATGAATCCTCCATTAATCTAGCTTCCCTGGCATCAGCAAAATTTATTGGGATGTCTGAGGAAAAGTTTCCTGGGCGGAACTCACGCATCCGCGACACTTGCCGATGCGCTGGCTTTATGCCAAATCTGCACCTGGAAGCGGATAGCCATACCTCAATGATTGCTCTGGTTGCCACAGGGCAAGGGGTAGCCATCATGCCGAACGAGGCCCAAGCACTGCCTCATCCCCAAGTTGTGTTTGTGCCGATCCACCATCCAATACACTACGCGCGATCGACTGCGATGTGGAGAAAAGAAATACCTACTAAATCTTTAGATAAATATCTCAAAATTCTGTTCGATCATATTCAAGATTAATTGACAATCTCCCGAGTTCTATTCGGATGATTCCCTACTAAACCGTATTGATTTATAACCCGGATTTGGTATTATACGCCGCTCATTGGCAGAAAAACATGAAATGTAGTTTGCCCCGGCATCGATTCGACTGCAATTTTCCCCTGATGTTTTTGCACAATTTTCTTCACAATATCTAGCCCCAAACCGCTACCTTCTCCTGCCGGCTTAGTAGTAAAAAAAGGCTCAAATATTTTCCCTTTAATCTCTTCTGGTATCCCCTTACCGCTGTCGGTAACACTAATCTTAGCCTGCCCGTCTTGCTCCGCCAAATCAATTGTGAGAGTGCCTCGGTAATCCATTGCTTGCAAAGCATTGTGAACCAGATTTGTCCACACTTGATTTAGTTCGTCGGGATAGCACATTATTGGTGGGATTTCGGCATAGTTTCTCACTACCTGAACTCCCTGTTTGAGTTGATTTTGATAAAGGGTTAAGATTGTTTCAATCCCTTCTGTAATGCTGGCTGTGGTCTTTTCCCCCGACTGTTCGTAACGGGCATAGGTTTTTAAGGCAAACACGACTTTTGATGCTCTGTCTGTGGCTGTGTCGATCGTGGCGAGGCCTCTTTTTATTTCAGAAAGTTTGTAAGCCATTTCTAGGACTTGCCAGCTATCGGGTTTTTGCAGCAGCGGCACAAAGCTGTCAATTTCCTGATACACTCCCATCATCACTAGGCGATCGGCTGCGGTATCTGGATCGGCTATTCCTAATTCTTGCAGTTGGCTTCTCAAAGCTCTCTTCACTTTGCGTTCTTCTTTGGTTGATAAGCTTGTTTCTTGTTGGAGGGAACGCTGGAGTAAATTCAAGAAATTATCTGCTTCTTCTGTCGAGAGAGATTGAAACAGTGTCGGCAACTGTTCTAGGGTTTGGTTCAAGAACTTAGAAACATTGCCCGCAGACGATCGAATTGCGCCCAGGGGAGTGTTAACTTCGTGAGCAACTCCAGCCACAAGTTGTCCTAAAGCTGCCATTTTTTCTGATTGAATCAGTTCTGCTTGGGTAGCTTCTAGATAGCTTAAAGCTTGTGATAATTCTTGGGTGCGTTCTTCGATTTTGGCTTCTAAATTGGCATAAAGTTGGGCATTTTCTATGGAGATGGCTGCTTGAGAGGACAAGATTTGTAAGACTGCTAATCTGTCGGGAGTAAAGGCGTTTGTTGTCAGATTGTTTTCGAGATACAGAATGGCGATTATTTTGCCTTGGTGTTGGATAGGCAGGCACAAAACTGACTTCGGCTGTCGCTCAATGATATAAGGATCGTGGATATTTTGGCTTTCTTTTGGTACATTGTTGTAGAGCAAAACTTCTTGAGTTCTGGCTACATAGTTAATCAGATTTATGGGAACTCTGACGCTGGTTTCGAGGGCAATGGATTGCAGGAATATTGTTTCTGAAGAGTCGCTAGTTCCCAGAGCTTCAACTACTAAGTTACCTCCTTTATGCAAAATCAGAGCGCCTTTGGAAGCTCCAGCATTCTCAATTGCCGTTTGCATCAAAGTTGAGAGCCGTTTTTCAAACTGAATTTCCCCTGAAAGAGCTTGAGATGCTTTAATAACTGTTGCCAAGTCGAGAAATCTCGAGCTTTCCAAACTGCTAGTCATTGAGATGGTGGCATTAGTCGTCTGGGAAAGTGTCCCACCTGTTTGCAAGCTGGTTTTTCTGGTTGAGAATCGGGGCGAGTAATTGAGGGTAACGTTTTTCTAAATCATCAACTTTTGCCTTGGCACCCCAGCGTGCGTAAGCGTAGTAAGCATCAGTGAGATAGACTTGGGCAATTTTTTCTTTACCCCATTCCAGATAGAATTTAGCAGCGAGTTCGTGGGCTAGTGCTTCTTCGTTGAGATACTCGTTTTCTTGGGCTCCTTTTATGGAACAATCGTACAAATTCATCGCTTCCATAGTGTTGCCCAAAACTCACGCTTTTTCAGCTTCTACCAAGTCATATTTGTGTTGAAAATTCATCGGAGCAGACTGGGCCGATTTCAGGAGCTTTGCTTGGTTAGTTTCCACTTTCAGCAGCCCGAGTTCTGGTGAAAGATTAGCAACAGAAAGTCGCACTAAAGAATCGTAATAATAGAAGATAGGAACATTCATTAAACCCAGGCAGCCATCGAGAAACTCTTCACTTTTTACGGCATTTTCTAATCCTATTTCGCTGCGATCGAATAAATAACAAAGAATCATTTTATGAAGATAGAGCGAGTTCAGTGAAAATCTATCGTTGGCTTTTTCTAGAACAGGCCGCATTTCTGATTCGTTATATGCTTCACCTATTAAAAGTAGCGGATTTTCTGTTTTTCCCAATAAATTAATCGCTGTTTGCCAAAATATCTTGATCCAATTCAAAGGAGTTATTTGCCGTTTTTGGGCAATTACATAACTGTAGTTTGCCATCTCCTTTTCAAGTGTTGATAGTTCCTGTCCGGCAAAATAAGCATATTGGCATTTTTCCATAGCAGAATAGCTAGCGTGCGCTAAATCTCCGTTTTCCAAACCACTTTGATAACCTGCTGCAAAAAGTAGTTGAGTTGACCGCAGATGCTGTTTACCATGAACTGAAAATGCTGCCACTTTAAATAACACAGCACTCTTGATTTTTTTAGCATTTAAGTGCTCAACTAAGTTGACAGCAAAACAGCCATAGCGATAAGATGCCTCAAAGTCTCCGACTACTATATTGAGAATGATCGCATAATCAGCAAAAGCATAAGGTGAGAAAAGTGAATGGCCATATTGGAGCAACAAATTGACTTCTGCACACCCCAGGTGCGGAGTTAAAAATGGTGCAGATTGAGCCGTCGCAGGAGTCATACTGCATATAATTCGCAGGGCTGCTAATTTATACCCATCTGTCATTGCAGGCAAGTTTAGTAGTTCTTCGTCGCTCTTTCCTGCTAAAGCCTCGGCTGTGGCTTTTACTGTTTGTTCAATTTCCTGATGAGTTGGTGATGCAGGCAAGTTGACTCCGAGTAGAGGCAACACTTGCAAACCAATTG
Source organism: Microcoleus sp. CAN_BIN18 (assembly GCA_026786085.1). Taxonomy (GTDB): domain Bacteria; phylum Cyanobacteriota; class Cyanobacteriia; order Cyanobacteriales; family Microcoleaceae; genus Microcoleus. The sequence goes on from JAJAYT010000130.1 coordinate 23,600, forward strand.
CAATCGCTTCTAGTTGTTTAGTTTCTGCTATGCAGGCGAAAATTTTAACTTCATATACTTTGACTTGATCTAAAATAGTTTTTGCCTTTTGCAGCGCAATTGCAGCCAATTCCTCCATCTGTTCAAAGTCGGCGTTGAGGTACGCTGCTTCAGTCGCTTCTACATACAAAAGTAGTGTTAACTCATAACTGGTTTCCCAGCTATCTTTTGCCAGGAGTTTCCTGCCTAAATTCAAATAATTTAGGGAGGCTGTATAAGCCGTTGAAGTTTTAGCTTTACTTCCGGCCATTAAGTTTAATTGAGCTAGTTCATCTCGCTGAGTCTGACAGTCAATTAAATCGACTCCAATATTTAACTGGTTGACAATATCAAAAATTTTATCTTCTTTTTCTGCTTCAGGCGTATTGCTCAACAGCAGTTGCCCAATTTTGAGGTGAGTTGACTGTTTCTGCTCTTTGGGAATCAGAAAATATGCTGCTTGCTGCACTCTGTCATGCAAAAATTTGTAGGGAACCGATAAATCAGACGTTTGTGCAACCTGAACGGATTCTGAGTCCTGAAAGAACTTGTACACTTCAGTGATGGGAATAATTAACCCTTCTTGCAATGCTCTCCACAAGTCGGTCGCCGTTTCTGCTTGAGATTTTTCGCGGACAATAGCCAGAGTTGACAAGTCAAATTGGTTACCAATACAAGCAGCTAGTTTCAAAACTTCCTGAGTATTGACAGGCATTTTTTGCAACTGAATCGCCATAAATTCGACGACATCATCAGTCAAAGCTAGCGCCTTGACTTGGGCCATATCACACTGCCAATAACCACAACTAAAATCAAAGGCAATTAACTCATCGCTGTGAAGGGATTTGAGAAATTGAGTGGCAAAGAAAGGATTGCCTTGAGTTTTTGTAAGCACCAGTTCTGTTAAAGGAACTGCTCTTTCTAATGGACAACTCAGGGTATCGGCGATCAGGCGATTTAGGGAATGTTGATCTAGGGGTGCTAAAGTAATTTGATTGACTGTTGCTGAGTCTTTGCGAATTTCATCCAATGTCAGCATCAGTGGATGGGCGGGGAAAACTTCGTTATCCCGATAGGCCCCGATTAACAACAGATAGCGGGTATCTGTGTCGCCCAGCAACAACTGCATTAGTTTCAGCGAAGCAGAGTCTGCCCACTGTAAATCATCCAAAAAAACCACTAAAGGATGCTCTTTTGTGGCGAAGAGTCGGATAAATTTACCCAAGAGTAAATTAAACCGATTTTGAGCGGCACTTCCTTCGAGTTCGGGTACTTCTGGCTGTTTGCCAATTAGGTGTTCTAATTCTGGGATGACATCGATAATTACTTGGGCATTTTCACCCAATGCTTCTAAAATCTTAGCTTGCCATTTTTGTATTTCAGCCTTACTTTCTGCGAGGAGTTGCCGCATCAAATTTTGGAAGGATTGCACCCAAGCTGAAAAGGGAATATCGCGCTTGAATTGGTCAAATTTCCCTTTGATGAAGTAACCGCGCGCTTCGACAATCGGTTTGTGTACTTCGTTGACTACGGCGGTTTTGCCGATGCCGGAAAAGCCGGCGACTAGCATGATTTCGACTCCCCCTTGCCCATTGAGGGGGTTGGCAACGCGATCGAATGCTGCTAATAATGTGTTAACTTCGGTTTCTCTGCCATAGAGTTTTTCGGGTATGGCGAAGCGATCGTAAATATCTCTAGCTGCCAAAGTAAACTGGCTAATCTTGCCTGTTTCTTGCCACTGTTGCCAACAGCTTTCCAAGTCATATCTGAGCCCAAAAGCATTTTGATAGCGCGCTTCGGGAGTTTTTGCCATCAATTTCACAATGATGTCATTCACTATTCCGGGGATGTTTGGGACGTGTTCGATTGGGGGAGTTGGAATCTTGGCAAGATGGGAGTGCACTAACTCCATCGCATCGGTAGATTTAAAGGGTAATTGTCCTGTCAGCAGTTCGTAAAATGTGACTCCCAGCGAGTAGAAATCGCTCAGGTAGTCGATACCTCGATTCATTCTCCCGGTTTGTTCGGGAGACATATACAATAGGGTTCCTTCGAGAACGTTAGGACTTTTAATTTCTTGGTTTTCTCTGGGTAGAAGGGAAGAGATACTGAAGTCGATGATTTTTATTTCTTTGGTGTTGGGATTAATTAGAATATTCTGAGGTTTGATATCTTTGTGAATAATTCGATTGCGATAGAGTCCTTCTAATATTTGGACTATTTGAATAGCTATTGGTAAAAAATCGGCGGTACTTAGTTTACGAAGGGCGGTATATTCGGAAAGAGAGATGCCGCCAAAATCTTCCATGATTAAAGCAAAACCGTTGCGGTAGTTTGAGAGTGCAAGGGGTTTGACAATTCCTGTCAGGTCAAGGTTTTTGGTAATTGTGTACTGATTCCTAAACTGTACGAGTTCGTTGAAAGTGGGATATTCGCTTAATAAAATTTTGATAACGACAGGTTTTTGGTCTGATTGGGAAAGGGCTCGGTAAACTTGGGTTCTAGAACCGTTGTAAATGCGATCGAGGATGCGATACCCAGGAATTGTTAGTGAAGTGTCAGTCATAAGAAGTATTCTCCATTAATATGTTGCGGGGTTTCTGGAGGCTGATTGCGATGTGGAAATTATCGAATTAATTGTGAGTTTTTTGTCTCTTATTCGTGAGTTTCATAAGCTTTTTCGGGTTGGAAGTTTGTTATATTCAGGAGTTATGAAAAAAATGGTTTTACGGGCTACTTCTAGGTATAAGGTGCGCAGTGCGCACCCTACGACTTGTGAATTTTAAGATTTTCGGCAAGGACTAAAGGATGTTCGGTGAAAGACAGACACACCGCAGCGTTCTAAAGCTAATTTATGTTTTTTTGTACCATATCCTTTGTTGTTTGTCAAGTCATATTCGGGATATTTAACAGCCATCCGCTGGATTAATTCATCGCGCCAAACTTTGGCGACAATGCTAGCGGCGGCAATCTGAATCGATCGCGAATCACCTTTAATCATCGTCTCTTGTTCGATCGCCAAATTGGGAATTCTTTGATTCCCGTCAACCAAACACAAATCAGGAGTAACATTCAGCTTCAGAATGGCTCGCTTCATTGCCAATAAAGAAGCCTGCAAAATATTCAAACGGTCAATTTCCTTAACTGAAGCAGCACCAATTTGACAGTCAACCGCCACAGCCCGGATTTTTACGGCTAACCGACTCCGGGCGGAGGCGCTCAACTGCTTGCTGTCGCGCACCCCGCAACTTGCTAATTCTTCGAGAACTCCGTCGGGCAAAATGCAGGCCGCAGCCACCACCGGCCCGAACAAAGCTCCTCTTCCGACTTCATCCACACCTGCAATTATCCGAGGGATATTGGGAGAGGCGGAAAGAGAGGGAGAGGGGTAGATGGGGAGATGGAAAGATGGGAAGAGAGTAAAAATTTCTACTTCTTCCTTCTTTCCTCGGACTTCTTTCTTGTTACCTCGAACTTCCATCCGTTACATCCGTTACACAATCCGTTGCCGAACTTCCCTCTTCCTTCATAATTATTCGTCCAAAAGGGCAGATGAGCGACGGCGGCGACGGCGGTTGATAGCAGGTTCTTCGGGTTCGTTGGATTCGATCGGCTCGTTGAATTCGATCGGCTCGTTGAATTCGATCGGCTCGTTGAACTCGACCGGCTCGTTGAACTCGATCGGCTCGTTGAATTCGATCGGCTCATTGGATTCGATCGGCTCGTTGAATTCGATCGGCTGATTCGAGAAGCCCATCACATCGCCCTGTTCCTCCATCCCATCGAAATCATCAGTTTCGTAGTCGCTGAGCTCAGCCGAAAGGTCGATCGAACTCTCGTCGTAAATTTCAGCATCATCATCATCATCATCATCGTCGTCGTCATCCTGAGAAAATGCAGGCTCAATTAGCGACATTTCTGGATAATAATCCCGTTCCTCAACATCCTCTACAGGCGTCGGCGGTTCAAATTCAAATTCGAGCTGCTCAAAAGGCTGCTTGTTCGCGGCGACTCCGGGGAGTGTCACCGAAACGATCGCATTCTTAGGATTTTTCAGCCCACGATCCGTAAGTACCAAGGGAGAAACACCCATCAGAGCATAAACATCCTGCTCCTCTGCCGTCATTTCCACCGAAATCACCTCCGGAGGCTCCACCATCGGCTTCAGCAACTCAGACGACTTAGTTGGACGCACGCGATCGAATTCCTCGCGCCTGCCAACAGTCGCCATATTCACCAACCCGAAGCCCTCCGAAGCTGCCCGGATGCCGGGGGGAGTCACCACCTGATATTCAGAACGGGTATCCACGACGGGCGCGGCGATCGAAGTATTCGGTAGCCGCAACTTGCTGCGCACCGGTTCCTCTTCCACCGGGACGACGGCAAAAGGCTCTTCACCAATCCGGCGGCGGCGGCGCCGTCTGGTGCCGTTCCCCAAATCTTGATAGCTGGGATGGTTGAGCAAGTCCAAAGACGAGGCGTTGCTGTCGGTTTCAAAATCCAAACTTTCGCTAGACGGTTCCCAAGCAGCCCGAGCAGGTTCGGCGAGGCGTTCTTCCCGCACTGGTGAAGGAGTTGCAGCCGCCACAGGCGTCAAACTGCGGCGTTCGACTCCTTCTGGCAAATTCAACAAAACGCGGTTCGAGGTAGCAACGGTACGATCGGCCGATTCTCGCACCGCTGGGGCCATGTCATCTTCGCCGGGGAGTTGCTCCAGATGACCCAACCCGTTGCAAGTAGGGCAAGTGTGACCGAACAACTCGTAAATATTTTGACCTTGGCGCTTGCGAGTCAGTTCTACCAACCCCAATTCCGAGAGTTGAGCGATTTGTGGCCGAGATTTGTCAGCTCTGAGAGCTTTATTGAAATGTTCCAGCACTTGCAACTGATCGCGGCGGGATTCCATGTCGATAAAGTCAACAATAATTACCCCGGCAATATTGCGTAACCGGAGTTGTCTGGCAATTTCGGTTGCTGCTTCGCAGTTTGTCCAAAGTACAGTTTCTCGCGCTGTGGCCGATCGAGTTAACGAGCCTGAGTTGACATCAATTACCGTCAATGCTTCTGTGGGTTCGATGACCACATATCCGCCCGAAGGTAAATCTACCCTTGGTCTGAGGGGTTCTCGAATCGCAGCGTTAACGCGGAAAAATTCTAAAATCGAGGCGCGTTCTCGATGGTGGTCGATCAAAACTCCCGCAGGAAGTTTACCGCCGTTCCAGCTCATCAACTGCTGCTTGA
>JAJAYT010000131.1 GCA_026786085.1 Microcoleus sp. CAN_BIN18
AACTTGATGTGGTCGGCATAAGCTATAATTCAATCACTAATGTGCGTAGAAGCATGGACAAATCTTACCATTAAAATAGCTTTAAAAATAGTAATGACTATAACTAGGTTTTGGAAAATTTATAACTTCTATAGTGATCCTTGATGCACTTGACTCAACCAGATAATACAAAAACTCCCCCTGCCCGCAAAGATTTTGCATATTTCCTCAAAAAACTCCGAATTAAGTCTATAATTTGTATCCAGCCCAGTCACTTAATATTTATGACTCGTCTAGACAAGTCAGCCGACGAAAAACCACCGCAAGATACCGAGAATCCTTGGATAGAAGGAATTAAGACGATCGGCTTAGCAGCATTCTTAGCCTTTGGCATCCGCACCTTGGTGGCCGAAGCTCGCTACATTCCCACCGGCTCGATGCTCCCAACCCTACAAATTAACGATCGATTAATTATAGACAAGGTGAGCTATCGACTCCAAGACCCGCAGCGAGGAGATATTATCGTGTTTATGCCCCCAGATTCGGCGAGTTTGTGCACGGGACAGCCGCCACCGATCAAAGATGCCTACATCAAGCGAGTCATCGGACTTCCAGGAGACAGCGTGGAAGTGAAAGAAGGAAAAGTTTATATCAACAAGCAGCCGCTACAGGAAAAATATATTGAAGAAATTCCGCAGTATCCCTACGGGCCTGTAGTTGTATCTAAAAATTCTTACTTGGTGCTCGGCGACAACCGCAATGCAAGCTGTGATAGCCATTATTGGGGCTTTGTACCCAAGCAAAATATCATCGGTAGGGCGATTATCCGTTTTTGGCCTCTCAACCGCACAGGGTCGATCGACCCTGTGCCACTTTATCCCACTAAAAATTAGCTACCATTCAAATCCTCGGCGGTTGGAAACCGCATCTACACAAACCATGTCCGCCTCCGCGGACTAAGAAATATGGAATTTGAGAGCAATGTGCGATGGATGGAGCCCCGCTACGCTACGATTCTTCAACCCGCGGAGGCGGGTTTTGTTTGTGTAGACGCGGTTTCAACCGCCGGGGTTTGTGGGTTGATGGGTGATATCAATTCCTGTGAGATCGGAATCATTCATCTCTTCCTCTGCGTCCAGAGCGGTTTAATCATTCCGATACAACCGGAATTGATATCATTCCAGCATATTTAGTATGAAGTTTCGCGATCGAGCACTTTCACAACTTTGTTATACATCTCCTCAGCTTCTTGCGGCGAATTGCCGATACTCGTCAATCCCAATTTGCCAAACTCCGACAAACAACCCATTAAATGAAAGACACTCCCCGTCTCAGTACCGCTGTCAAAATGCAGTTGATTGTCAGCAATAATATCCATCAAATCATTCGGCAATAATCCCCGATACCGCTCCTTTTTCAAATTGTCCGAAGCGACATAATACTTCGGACGGCCCTGCTGGCTGTAAAACAATCCCGTAGTTCGCTCGTAACGACCGTTTGTTAACAACTTCAAAGCCATAAACGGATGAGTTGTGCCTCCTTTCCGCAAGTTAATTTCTATGGCTTGAATATCCCATTTGCCATCAGGTTGCTTTACGGCAAGAAAATCTACTCCAAATCTCTCTAAAGCGCCTTTTTCAGCTAAATTTTTCCCGACTTTCCATCCCAATTCCTGCAACGCCAGCCGATAGGATTCATCCGCCGGAAATCGGCAACCCAAGAAAATTTGACCGTCTGGGCCTCCTAAAATCTGGTCGTGAGTTGAGAGAATTTCTACTTCGCCACTGGGGACAATTCGACCTTGAACGCTGGGCGAAAACTTTTCTTCTCCTTCGATAAATGCTTCAGCAATTGCCCCTAATTCTGGGATGCGGCTGCTGAAATTTTCCCAGGTTTCGCCGGTGGATTGAAAGCGCAAATTGTGGAAGCAATCGCCAATTGCTTTAACTCTTTCGTGAGGTGCTTGATTTGCGATCGGCCTCAAGTCTAAAATTGCATTTCCTTCCCCCGAAAAACCTTCATTTAACTTAATTACTATCCGCTGCAAATGCGGCTGCCTTTCCCACAGCAGGGCCGTAGCTTCCGCCAAATCTTCCGTACTCCAAACCAACTCCGAACCGTCAGGATAAGGCACGCCACATTCTTGAAAAATTTGCCTGCTGCCACTTTTTGTTCCCCAGTAATGCAAATCCGGATCGCTCGCCCACAAAGGAATTCCCAATTTAATTGATAACTCCCGTTCCAAGGGCGTAGAGTTGTAACAAACCATATAAGATTTTGTCGGCCGCACTGCTTGACGAATCCGCTCCATCAACCGGGGACGATCTAAAATTTTCTGGGTGAGAGATTTGGCAGAAGCATCGTAAGCCGAGAACAGCAAAAGCCGATCGCGCGCGTGAGAAAAAGGAATTCCCGGCAACAATTGCAGGTAATAATCCACAATCATTGGGTGCAGCGGTTCTGAAGTAATATAAATTAAGCGCGTGCGAGGGTTCCGCAGACGAATCAATGAAAATAAGTGCCGTTCTTCGTAGTGGTAAGCACCCTCAACTTTCTGCATTTCTCGTTGATCCAAGCTGAGAGAAGGAATGACGATAATGTCACAATCTCCACTGTCGAAGTCTTCGATAGCTCCCCAACGTTCGCGTAATTCTGTCTGAAGATTGCGAAAATTTTCAGAGTGTTCAGAATCAGATTTATTTATATTTTGCATTTCGTTATCCTAAATAGATGTAGATGTAGGGTGCGTCAGTCCAGATACCTGAAGCAAGTCAAACAGTTTTTTTCCGGGGCACCTTACCGGGGACGATCGCGAATTTATGTCAAGTTACTTTAAGAAGCCCGTCGCACTCGAAAAAGTTTGGCATATGCCAATACAGGCTCTAGCCGACGTTGATTTCGCTTAAATGCCGATCGCAATTTTTCCGAAGGGCGGAACACCAGAGGAGCCGAATATTTGTTCAGCAACTCCATATCGGGCGACTGGCTCAGCAGCATCATCCGTACATCTTTGTCAAGCAAATAACTCAGGGAAAGCAAATCTCCCATGTTCGTAAAATCGTTGCCGCGATCGCTAATTACAATTGTATCTTTGATCGATCGGTTAGCCATTGCATCTTTGTTAATATTTTTCGCAACTTCAGCATTAAAATAGCTCAAGTCTTTGCTCCACCAAGTATCAGAAAAAGCGCTTACCGTACAGGAAGCTATACTTGCTGTAAATACCAAAGCTAAAACAACTTGCCAAAACCGCTGCTGACTTTTTACGTTACTTGCGAGCAAGTAAGCAACTGCTAACTGCACTCCCGGAAAGCACGAAATCAGATACCGGCTGACGGCGGAACGTTTGCCACCTAGAATTAGATCCGGTAAAGCTAGTATCAAAAAAGGCACAAAAATCGATGTTAAAATAAACAGCCAATTTGAACTCCTCGTCCAGCGGCAGACTTGGTAAATGGCTGCCACAATTAACAGCAAAAATGGTAATCTCAGCAGATAAGTCCAGATATTATCAAACCCGAAGTCCAAGTCAAAAAATAATGCTGTAAAGCTGAGCGTCCATAATTTGACAAGATACAGCAAACCCGGAGATACTCGCGTCCAATCTGTCGTAGCAGAAGCTCGTTCCAGATTAGTCCCCAGCACATAAATCCACGGGATATACAATATCAAAGCGGCTATTACTGCTAAGAAAAATTGAGAATTAGTGACATGACCTTCCACTGCTCTTTTTTTGATAAACAGCCAATAAGCAATTACAAAAACTCCATGTCCGATCAGTGTTAAACCGAAGAAAGGGTGAGTGTAGAAACCAAGGGCGCTCACCAGCGAATAAGACACCCAATTTTGCCAATCCCCCAACCGTATTGCTCTCAACAGCAGCCAACTGCTACCAATAACTAAGACTGTTAGCAAGCTATACTGCCTTGCTGTCTGAGCAAACAAGATGTCAAAGGGTGATAAAGCCAACAGTGCTGTTGCTAATAAGGCTGCCAAATTTGAGGCAAAAAGTTCCTGAGCTAAAGCGTACATCAAAGGCAATGATAGCAAACTAAATATTGCTGGCAAACTGCGGGATGCCGTGAGAGAACTACCAAATTGCTGCATCCACCAACGAGCCATCAAAAAGTATAAAGGTGGATGTTGGGGGTCTTCTAGTGCTAAAGAACGAATGGTGTCTGCTTCTGTAGTTCCCGGTTTAATCTGCTGATATTTTTGCAATTCTGGTGCGGGAACAATCCGATTTTGGAATAGTTCGTCGTCGATTTCTTGCCTGGTGAAACCAGCGGCGCGGATTGATGTGTAGGCTTCGTCGTGCCAGTAAAGTTTGCGATCGAGCTCGAAGAACCGAAACCCGATACCTAATAAGATGCCGATCGCCAATAAGTTAATCAGCCAGCGGGAATTTTTGGTATTGACAGATGTGTCTTGATGTGTTGTAGATGCCATACTTGTCCTAATTGTCGCGATCGGAAGAAAGGAACTTTAGACCATGCTCAACCTCACTCAAGCGAGCGATCGATACCCAGTACAAACCCCAACAGACGATCATTCTACCCTCTGCCGGATGCCGAATACCTTCTGCATAAGTGCCTTCGGAAAGCTGGATCAGGCTGAACCACCCCAAAATCAAGAATTCTAAACCAAATCCTCCCAGAACCTCCAGACCCTAAAAATAACTGCTAACATACGTGTTGTACAGTTAATCAACAAGCTCCGCAAGGGGTCTACCCGCGTACCGAAAATGGCAAAAAAAGAAGCTTCTACAAAAACTACTGAAAACACAGAAAAGCAAAAAGCCCTAACTTCCGTACTGGCCCAAATCGAGCGTAGCTTTGGCAAAGGGGCGATCGTCCGACTGGGAGACGCCACTCGCATGAGGGTAGAAACCATCCCCAGCGGAGCCCTGACACTCGACATCGCTTTAGGTGGCGGTTTGCCAAAAGGCCGAGTCATTGAAATTTACGGCCCCGAAAGTTCTGGTAAAACCACTCTAGCGCTCCACGCGATCGCCGAAGTCCAAAAAACCGGCGGTATCGCAGCCTTCGTCGATGCCGAGCACGCCCTCGATCCCACCTACGCCTCAGCATTAGGCGTCGATATTGAAAATCTCTTAGTTTCCCAGCCGGATACCGGCGAAATGGCCCTAGAAATCGTCGATCAACTCGTGCGATCCGTCGCCGTCGATATCGTAGTCATTGACTCCGTAGCCGCCCTCGTCCCCCGCGCCGAAATCGAAGGCGACATGGGCGACTCCCACATGGGTTTACAAGCGCGATTGATGAGCCAAGCTTTGCGAAAAATCACCGGTAACATCGGCAAATCCGGCTGTACCGTCATTTTCCTCAACCAATTGCGACAAAAAATCGGCATAACTTACGGCAACCCCGAAACCACAACCGGCGGTAACGCACTCAAATTCTACGCCAGCGTGCGACTCGACATTCGTCGTATTCAAAGCTTGAAAAAAGGTACCGAAGAATACGGGAACCGCACGAAAGTTAAAGTTGCTAAAAATAAAGTTGCTCCGCCTTTCCGCATTGCCGAATTTGACATTGTATTCGGCAAAGGCATTTCTACATTAGGCTGTCTCACTGACTTGGCCGACGAAATGGGAGTAATTCTGAAAAAAGGTTCTTGGTATAGCTATAACGGCGAAAACATAGCTCAAGGACGAGACAAAGTGATCCAGCACATGGAGAAAAACATCGATTTCAAAAATGAAATTGAGCAGCTAGTTAAAAAGAAACTGGAGACTGGTGCTGTGGTTTCTGCTAATTCTGTCGCTCCTGTTGAGGTAGATGAGGTAGATGATGTAGATGATGTAGATGATGATGATGTTGATGATGTAGAAAATGTAGAAGATATGGAAGATTTGGGAGAAATTTAAATCTTTTAGTCAGTAAATTTTTTGCTGTTAGAGCCCCGACTTCTCAAACAAGTCGGGGCTCTGGTTTTGATTATCAATTCCGGCTGCGCCGGAATGATCAGCGAGGAGACTCAAGATGCAGTTTCTGGCGCGCCAGATTAATTGCGCCAGAAACGGCATCTTGAGTGTCCTAATTTCGGCTAATAATTCTGATGCAACCGGAATTGAGATATTTCCTAATCTTGAGGAGTTTGCTTCCAAACTTGCTCTAAAATCTCGATCGGCTTGTTGAGAATAGCAGAGCGTTGCTGAACGCATTTGTCGTGCAGAAAAACACTTAAACCTACACCCACGGGCAAGACAAAATAGATAAATCCTAGCAAAATCTGGGAAATTGCTTCCTGCTGAGCATTATCAAATAGCTGAGGCATAGGATCTCAAATACGATATCTGCACGAAATTGATGCGCTAGTTTGAGTTTTCTGAATAAAAAGTAGCATCGGATACAATTTTTCGTCGCAACATTAATTCAAAATTAATAATCTGTATTATTTATTAGGATAACTTAATATGCTTCAAGGGCTTTTATCATTCAAAGGGCCTTTTCGGATTCTGAACCTGAGTTGGTTTGCTTTTTTCTTAACATTCATAGTGTGGTTCAACTACGCGCCCTTCAGCACAACGGTGCAGCAAGATTTGGGTTTGACGATCGGGCAAGCGAGAATAATCAGTCTGTGCAACCTAGCGCTCACCATTCCTGCAAGCATCATTATTGGTATGTTGCTCGATCGCTTCGGGCCTCGCATCACCTTCTCTTCAATCCTAGTCTATGCAGCATTTCCCACCCTGGCATTCGCCTGTGCCCAAGACTTCAACCAGTTGGTTTTGAGCCGTTTGGCAATGGGCATTGTCGGTTCTGGATTCGTGGTTGGCATCCGCTTAGTTACCGAATGGTTTCCCCCAGAAGAGATTGGATTCGCTCAAGGTATCTATGCCGGCTGGGGAAACTTTGGTTCTTTTGCCGCCGAAGCAGTGTTACCATCGATCGCCGCAGCAACCGCTTTTCTCTCAGTCGGCGAAACCAATTGGCGATTGACGATCGCCCTTACCGGCATAGTCGCAGCAATTTTCGGAGTCATTTTTTACTGCAACGTTCAAGACACACCCCCCGGCAAAGTCTATCAGCGCCCAGCCCGTAACGGCGCAATGGAAGTCACCAGCGCTCAAAGTTTTTGGGCATTATTGCTCGCCAACATTCCTCTATTTGGTGCCTTAGCTTTAATTGTGTGGCGCTTGCAGAAAGCAAATTTTCTGACAACAAATATCATGTACGGCATTTGGGCAGGTTTGATAGCACTCTATTTAATTCAGGCTTACAAAACCTGGGAAGTTAACCGAGAAGTGGTGACTGGCCAAAAAGATTACCCAACTCAACAACGCTATCAAATCAGTCAAGTATTCGTATTGCAACTAGCTTATGCAGTCACCTTTGGTTCTGAAATCGCTGTGGTGTCAATGCTACCAGAATTTTTCGAGAACACCTTCAACTTAAATCAGGCGATCGCCGGGCCAATAGCTGCGATGTTTCCCCTGATGAACTTGATCAGTCGTCCCACCGGAGGCTTAATTTCCGACAAAATCGGCAGCCGCAAATGGACGCTGACATTTCTGATCGCCGGAGTAGCTTTGGGCTATTTAATCCTGAGCCAAATTACCGCTAACTGGCCATTACCCGTTGTGATTGTCACGATCATGTTATGCGCCTTCTTCGTCTTCGGTGCAGCAGGTGCGACTTTTGGCATCGTCTCTTTAATCAAACGAGAAGTAACTGGTCAAATTGCCGGAAATGTCGGTGCTTACGGCAGTATCGGCGCTGTAACTTATGCCACATTTTATAGTTTTCTGCCCCAAGAAATTGCCGGGAATCACACCTTTTTTCAGGTACTTGGAGGTGCGGCTGCGATCGTCTGCTTGCTTTGCGTTTTGATCCTGAAAGAACCGAAGACTTCTGAAAGCGAAGAGTTAGCAGATACAGCTATGCTGGTAGTTAACAGTTGACAGTTGACAGT
>JAJAYT010000132.1 GCA_026786085.1 Microcoleus sp. CAN_BIN18
GACTCAGGACGATCGTCCCGGAGTTAACATCGACGATTGTGCGCTGACGCATACTGACATACATCTCCCGCGCCTGGGGGGGAATATCGTCGGCTGGAAAGTGCAGACCTTGCAAAGAAGGGAGACGGTTGTTATTAATTGATTCGGCAATAACTTCTCCGCTTCCATCGGCAATAAACCTGTAGATCATAATGCGATCTGTTTTCAAAAAAGAGCGCACTTCTGCTACCGTACTGGTTAAAATATCTTCTAATTCTAAAGATTGGCGGATGCGTTCAGTTATCCCCCGTACCAAAACTTCTCTGTCTAGTTTGTGATGTAATTCTTGCGTATTTTCTGTGATTTGCATAAATCTCCTTTTGAAATTTAAAAATTACGATAATAATAAGAAGTCTTGATCTGATAAGCTGTTCTGCATTTAAATTGCATATCAAAAAAAAATCAAACTCTTGTGGGGTGTCCCGCCCGCGCTAAATATACAATTTAAATGTGCGACAGCTTATGAGATTGATCGGACTCAACTGCATCAGCCTGATTTTTTAACTCAACCGATCTGTACAATTAAGCAGTGGGGCAATGACTAGAGATGACCGCGTATTGCCCGATTACGCGCTGGGAAGGCAAAGTCTGCGATCGCACCACTTTAGCCCTTGCCTTCAACAGGCAGAGCAACCTAACCAAATAATTATTATTATTATTTTAATCTTCTTATAAATTTCTCGCAATCTTAAACTCTCAATATCAGAATTATTGATTGTTACGATAACTTGACATTTATTGGTATAACTTCATATAATCGGAATAGACCACAAAATTAAACCTTTTATTCAGCCCGCAAGGCGTTGACAAATTTCGCTGCGCACGCTCATTAAAACTTTACCCAAATGATTTTGCCCGGTGCCATCGCAGCCGCAGCCCCAGTAGTAATCCGTTGGCGAATCCTCCACAATCAATTGATCCCCTGTGGCGAGGAGAATAGCTTGAATGTCTGCATGAGTCAGAAACTTAGTTAAAACTGCTTCGCGCATAATCGGAATTTTCACCGATTCCCAATCAGCGCGCATCCGGTTGTTTGGAGCGCGACCTAATTGGGCTGCTTCTTGAGGGGTTGGTACGGCTCGAATCGCCGCCACTAATCTTTCATCAGCGCTACCGACAAATTTTTGGGATTGATAGTAATGTTCCACAGTCAACCAATCTTGACCGTGTAGGGAAATGTCGTGTAGTGAAAAATTAGAAAAGCAGCCGTAAGGCTCCTCTAGTTTATAAAAATAAACGATCATATTAGTAGTCATCGGCAATTTGACGCCCGCTTTGACTCGCAGCTCCTGTAAACTGATAGAATGCCCTAGCCAAAGGACTGACCAAAATCAGACCAGTTTCCATGAAGCGGCGATCGACAATAATGCAATCAAATATTTTAGTCACTTGTCTGTTGTCATGAGTTATTAGTTATTAGTTATCAGGAGTAACTCACAAATAACCAATAACTAACAATAATTAACTACAGACTATTAGACTGTCGTAATATCTCTCTCTTTGCCAGCCAGAACTTCTTCTATTTTGGCAATGTACTTGTCCGTCAGCTTTTGAATTTTATCTTGCAAGTCCCGCGATTCATCTTTAGAGAGATCGCTGCTTTTTTCTTGCTTACGAATCGAGTCAACGGCATCGCGGCGGATATTGCGAATTGCAACTTTACCTTCTTCGGCAAACTTGGCGGCCATTTTGACAAATTCTTGCCGTCTCTCGCTCGTCAGCGGCGGAATGTTCAAGCGAATAACTGAACCGTCGTTGTTGGGAACAAGTCCGACATCTGACAGGGAAATTGCTTTTTCGATCGAGGTAAGGGCTGTGCGATCGAACGGTTGAATGTTGATCGTTGTCGCATCCGGGGTGCCGATATTGGCAATGGATTTGATCGGAGTTGGAGCTCCGTAATAATCTACCATGACTCGATCGAGGAGAGAGGCATTTGCCCGTCCCGTCCGAATAGTATTAAAAGACCGTTGAGTAGCCTCAACTGCCTTTTGCATATGATCTTCTGATTCAGCTAACTTCACAAAAACCTCCGACAAGAGTTCCAATAGATTCTCCCATTACTGCTCGGTAGATGTTGCCCGATACTGTCAGGTCAAATACCACAATAGGAATATTATTTTCTTTGCAAAGGGCGATCGCGGTACTGTCCATCACCCGCAAGTCTTGATTCAAGACGTGGCTGTAGGTGAGGGTTTGATACCTGCGCGCGTTGGGGTTGACGTGGGGGTCGGCATCGTACACCCCATCTACCTTAGTAGCTTTAAAAATCACCTCTGCATCAATTTCTGCCGCTCGTAATGCGGCTGTAGTATCAGTAGTAAAAAAAGGATTGCCAGAACCGGCCCCAAAAATCACTACCCGTTTTTTTTCGAGGTGGCGAATTGCCCGCCGCCGGATGTAGGGTTCAGCTATTTCTTGCATGGCGATCGCCGATTGCACTCTGGTTGGCACCCCTGCTTGTTCCAGAGCATCCTGCAAAGTGATCGCATTCATCACCGTCGCAATCATACCCACATAATCAGCCGTTGCCCGATCCATCCCGGCCGAAGCAGCTTTCACGCCGCGAAAAATGTTGCCGCCGCCGACAACGATCGCGATTTGAATGCCTTCGGACACGACTTTAGCGACTTCCTGGGCGATCGACTGAACGACTATCGGATCGATGCCGTAGCCCAAGCCGCCCATCAGCGCTTCACCGCTGAGCTTCAGCAAAACCCGCTGATAAACCATCCCCATGCCGCCACTATTTTTTCTTTTTGTCTCCACAACAAGATAGCAGCACGGGTGCATTTTGAACATCAATTGTCTGGAACAGGCTTTTGGGCCCGTTCCAGAGCACCTTGCTGAGAACAGCAGTCGTGGACGCATCAATAACGTATTTCTGTCATTGCGAGCGTCCGCGCGTTAGCGAAGCGATCCGAAGGAAAGCAATCGCAGCGTCTGTTTTTCATCGCGATCCGTCCAAGGCTGAATCGTTGAGTGAATTTAATCTTTGGGGACGAAATCAAGAGCAGCAGAATTCATGCAGTAACGCTGACCGGTAGGTTTGGGCCCATCGTTGAATACGTGACCGAGATGAGAGTCACAAACAGCACACAGTACCTCCGTGCGGCGCATGAACAAGGCGTTATCCGACTCATTCCTGACATTTTCTTCTTTGATGGGAGCGTAGAAACTCGGCCAACCGGTACCGGAATCGTATTTTGTGTCTGATTCAAATAGCTCGGTACCGCAGCAAATGCACTTATAAAGTCCGGGCTTTTTGTTGTCGTGATATTCGCCGCTAAAAGCTCTTTCTGTTCCCTTTTTTCTGGTAACTTTGAACTGTTCGGGGGTTAGTTGCTGTTGCCATTCGGCGTCGGTTTTTTGTACTTTGTCTGTCATGGTTTAATGTTTGGTGTAGATGAAATTAGTTCGTTGTAGAAGACTGCCGAAAGGGTTTGTAGTGAGGACTTTAGTCCTCTGAGGACTGAAGTCCTCACTACAAACCTTTTTTGGGGATAATTTATCGGACACAACATAACTGTATATTTCGGGTCAACTCAGGCTTCCATTAATATTAACCTAATTGGCTCAAAATGAACATACCAAGGAAAAGGTTTGTCCTTCATAGCCCTCCACTTTTCTTTGAAAACTTCGGCTTGCAATTGATAATCTTGGGAATCATGGGGAGGGGAGTGCAATTTGAGATATAATGTCACGCGATGCGGAGTTTCCACGGTTGAGGCGATCCAACAAGCAAATGTATTTTCGCGATCGCACCCGCTCACAAAACTTAGTTGATGAGCCCGAATTCCCACAAAAACTAAGGATTTGGGAATTGGTTCGGCTACAGTCAAAGTGCAGCCCCAGTCGATCGCCTCCACGACAGTTTCAGCGATCGGTTTAGCGGCACAGAAGTTCTTACAGCCAGTCAACTGGGCGACGGTGAAGTTGCGCGGGCGATCGAAAATGTGCTGTTTGGTATCAAAGGCGATCGCACTTCCGTCAGCCAAAACCAACAGATTTTTACACACCCGGTAAACTTCCTCTAAATTGTGACTGACAAACAAAGTAATGCCCCGATAATTAGCCAGAGTCTGCATTAACTCCTGTTCCAGTTGACTGCGCAAGTGCGTGTCCAAAGCCGAAAACGGTTCATCTAACAGCAGCAATTCGGGAGAAGGGGCGATCGCCCTCGCCAAAGCCACCCGCTGCTGTTGGCCTCCCGAAAGTTCGTGAGGATAGCGGTTTTCCATACCCGACATTTGCACCGAAATTAATTGTTCTTTCACCCGAAGTTTTTGCTCGCTTGCCGATAAATGTTGCAAGCCAAAGGCAATATTTTCAGCCACAGTCAAGTGAGGAAACAAAGCATAGTTTTGAAACAAAAAACCGATACGACGGTCTTTAGAAGCTACGTTGATGCCCTGTGCGGAGTCAAACAAAACCTTACCCTTGACTGCAATTTTACCGCTGGTTGGAGTTTCCAAACCAGCGATGCAGCGCAGAGTCATACTCTTGCCAGAACCCGACGCGCCCAAAATTCCCAGCACTTCCGGGCCGATTTCAAAGCCAACATTCAAGGCAAAGCCAGAGAGAGGTTTAAAGATGTTTAAACAAAGTCCACTTTGTGATTGTTTTTGGGATTTTGTTGTATAATGAGCTGGCGTGGCAATATTAGATTGCCGTTTATATGGGAATTCTAAATAAGTCGTGGGATGGGCATCTTGCCCGTCCCGATTAGAAGAACCATGAACCACTTTTATAGCTGACTTGGGATTGCTATAGCTGGAATTTTGTTTCGCCGATCTCCTTTGTAAATCAGTCCAATAATTAACAACAGTGAGCACGCTTAAAGAAAGACTAAGAATAATCAAAACCCAAATAGCAGCTTGCCTCATATCCCCGGCTTCCACAGCAAAATAAATTGCCATCGGGATAGTCTGAGTTTGTCCAGGAATATTTCCAGCTAACATTAACGTTGCCCCAAATTCACCCAAAGCTCGAGCAAATGCGAGAATAGTTCCTGCTAAAATTCCCGGCCACGCTAGCGGCAACATAATCCGCCAAAACACTTGCCACTCCGATGCTCCCAAAGTTCGAGCAGCATTGAGAAGATTGGCATCAATTTGCTCAAAAGATCCCAAAGCAGTTTTGTACATCAGGGGAAATGACACGACTGTGGCTGTAATTACGGCGGCTTGCCAAGTGAAAATTATAGTTAAGTCGAATTTTAGCAACAATTGACCGATCGCGCCATTTCTACCAAACAGCAGCAGCAGCAAAAATCCGACTACTGTGGGCGGCAAAACTAAGGGAGAGATGAAAATGCCTTCAATCAAGGCTTTACCTTTGATGCGGGTTGAAAGCATCCACCGGGCGGCGGATATTCCCAGAAAGAAGGTAAAGAATGTGGCGATGGCTGATGATTTTAGGGATATCCATAATGGAGATAAGTCGAATTCCATATTTGGGATTAAGAAGACCGGGCGGTTGAAACCGCCGTCTTAATCTTACCAGGCCGGGCGGTTGAAACCGCGTCTATACAGACAAAACCCACCTCCGTGGGTTGAAGAGCAAGCGGTTAAAATTATGTTATTTTATTCAGTCCGCGGAGGCGGACTTCGTTTTTGTAGGCGCGGTTTCAACCGCCGTCTTAATCTTAGCATCGCAAAAACTAATTAACGGGCTAGACCAAATCCGTATTTTTGAAATACTATTTTAGCCCGATCGCCCGCCAAAAACTCAACAAACGTTTTGGCCGCAGCCTGGTTGCGGCTGTTTTTGATAACTGCTAGCGGATAAACAATGGGCGAGTGCAAATTTTCGGCAGCCGTTAACCGTACAGTTACCTTGTCCGATGATTTGGCATCAGTCGTGTAAACTATACCAGCATCAACGTTACCACTTTCGACAAAGGTTAGCACTTGGCGGACGTTATTTCCTAGCACTAATTTTGGCTTAATTTGCTGCCACAATCCTAGCTTAGTTAGCATTTCCTGGGAGTATTGTCCGACGGGTACGCTTTTCGGTTCGCCGATCGCAATTTTCTTGATTTTTGCCTCTGTCAACTGTTTAAAATCGCTCAAAACAGCGCCATTTTTAGGAACAATCAAAACCAGGCGATTTGTCAGCAAATTGCGGCGCGTGTCGTTAAGCAGCAAATTAGCTTTCTGCAAACCATCCATTTGTTTAGACGCGGCGCTGAAAAATACATCTACCGGAGCTCCTTGCTGAATTTGCTGCTCTAGAGCGCCGGAAGCACCAAAATTATAAGTAATAATAGTATTGGGATTGCTGCTTTGATAAACAGTCTTGATTTCTGTTAAGGCTGGCGAGAGACTGATAGCAGCGGATACAGTTAATGATGTACGCTGCTGCGCTGTGGCTGGGGAAATACTCTGAAATAAGTTCCAACTAATCAGCAGTACCAGCGTCGCAACGGCTGCGATAATTAAATTGAGAATACGTTTGCTTTTTAGGTTCATGGGAAATAGAATAGCGGGCGGTTGAAACCGCGCCTATACAGACGAAACCCGGATGGTGCGCGGGTTGAAGAGCAAGCGGTTAAAATACGTTATCTTTTCTTCAGTCCGCGCACCATCCGGACATTGTTTGTGTAGACGCGGTTTCAACCGTACGTCCTATCTCCCTATTCTCGCCACTTGACAGAACAACCAATGGCCTCTGTAGTAGAAGGTTCTACCGGTTCGTTATTGAGCAATTGGTCGATCGCACTTCGCAGATAAGAAACCTGCACCGCCGCCGGATCGTCGGCGTTGTCGTCAATTAAACCTTTATAGCGCAATCTGCCATCTTGGTCTAACAAAAAAACTTCCGGTGTTTTAGAAGCCCCAAAACTGTGCGCCACATCTTGAGCAACATCTCGGATGTACGGGAAGTTGAGTTGATGGTTGGCTGCAAAAATTTTCATGTTTTCAAAACTGTCATCGGGATGCTGGTTGGCATCATTAGCATTAATCCCAATTAAGGTAACATCTCGATCTTGAAAATCTGCTTGAAGTTCTTTTAGGCGATCGATATAAAACTGCACATAAGGGCAATGATTACACATAAAGATTACGCCGATCGCCCGAAATTTTTCTAAATATCGAGATAAATGATGTACATCTGCGTCAACTCCCGGCAGTTCAAAATCGGGAGCGTAGCCGTTAATCGGAGTACCTGTTGTTTCGATGATTGAATTCATGTTTTCAGGAGGTGAAGAGCAGTATTTGGCAGTATGAAATATGAAAGACGAGAGCGCGAATAAAATAGGCTGTTTTTGGGCTTTACTTTAATTCTAGCCTTACCAACAGACTATTTTTGATTTGTACGCGATTTATCCTTCGTCTTGCTTTAGCCAACCTTTAGCCAGAGCTTGATATCCAATCATTTTGTATGTTAATTTGGCGGCGGTAAATTCTGAGACTACAGAATCTACCACAGGTGCTAATTCCATAATGTCACAGCCGATTACTTCGTAGGACTCGAAGACGCGGCGCAAAAATCCGGTGAGCGAATACCAATTTAACCCGCCCGGTTCGGGTGTGCCAACCCCTGGCATTAATGTTGGATCGATGCCGTCTAGGTCGATCGTCAAAAATACTCGTTTGGTTGTTATGCTGGCAATGGCGCGATCGGCCCAATCGGGTTGATTAGCGATTTCGCGAGCTCGAAAGACGTTTAGCTGTTTTGCTTTAATCAAGTCTGCTTCTTCCTTGCAGATAGCGCGAATCCCGATTTGCAGTGTGGGTAATCCCATATCTACAATACGCCGCATCACGCAGGCGTGGTTGTGAATCGAGCCTTCGTATTCGTGCCGCAAGTCGCCGTGGGCGTCGATTTGCACGACTGTGAATGGTTCGTTTGGATACGCTTGGCGATAACCTTCGACAACGCCGGCGGTGATGCTGTGTTCGCCTCCGAGGGAGATCACAAACTTATTTTCGGTAACTAGCTGGTGTACGGTTTCTTGCGTGACTCGCAGCATTTCTAAGGATGAAACTGGTTGGCTGTTGCGGGTATCGGCGATCGGCTCTTTTGTATAAATGCCAACATCGTAGCAAACTTCCGAATCTAGTTCTTCGTCGTAGCATTCGAGTTGATGAGAAGCTTCTAGCAGTTTAGCTGGCCCGTTTTCGCAGCCTCGGCGGTAGGTGGTGGTAGCTTCGTAGGGAATTGGCAAAATTACTACTTTGGCTGTGTCGTAGTCGGGTACAATTTCGGAACCGAGAAAGGGTACGACGGAAGTTGAGACGATCGTTGGCATAGGGGAAATTTCAATAAGGCAAAAAATGCAGCATCTTTAATGGTGACATAGTATCGGCTCGTAGTGCAAAGGAAGAAGAAAGAGGGTTTAACCGCAGAGGGCGCAGAGGGCGCAGAGAGGAGAAGGGAAGAAGGAAGGTTTGGGATTTATGTTTTAGTGGTTGCCTAGAATTGCGATACGGTTTGTAGTAAGGACTTCAGTCCTTCCTACTCCAAAATTTTCACTTTTTTACTCTTATGACACCTTCTACTCCTACTCTGTCAACAGTTGCCGCGCCTCAAACCTGGATGTGGAAAGGCTTTCCGATTTGCTACCAGGCTGCGGGAACCGAGGGCCCTGCGGTGGTGTTTGTCCACGGTTTCGGTGCGTCTTGGGGCCACTGGCGTAAGAATTTACCAGCATTGGCTGCTGATTGTCGCTGTTTTGCGATCGATCTTATCGGTTTTGGCGGTTCTGCTAAACCTGCGCCTAAGCAGGAGATTGACTACACTTTTGAGACTTGGGGAGAGTTGATTGCTGATTTTTGTCGGGAAGTTGCGGGCGGGCCTGCTTTTTTGGTGGGAAATTCGATCGGCTGTGTAGCAATTATGCAAGCCGCTGTTGATTTTCCCGACATTGCCTCTGGTGTAATTTTACTCAATTGTTCCCTGCGCTTGTTGCACGATCGTAAACGCGCCGAATTGCCTTGGTATCGCAGTTTTGGAGCGCCAACAGCACAAAGAGTTTTAAATGTCAAGTGGATTAGTCAATTATTTTTCAAACAATTAGCAACGCCGAAGACAGTGAAAAAAGTGCTTTTGCAAGCCTATCACCGTCCCGAAGCTGTCAGCGATGAGCTGGTAAATATGCTGCTGGAACCGGCTAAAGACAGTGGCGCAGTGGATGTATTTGTGGCATTTATCAGCTATTCTCAAGGGCCGCTACCGGAGGATTTGCTGCCACGTTTGAGTTGTCCAGCTTTGATTGTGTGGGGCGCAAATGACCCTTGGGAGCCGATCGCCCTGGGGCGAGAATTGGCTAAATTCCCGGCTGTGGAACAGTTTATTCCTTTGGAGGGAGTCGGCCACTGTCCCCAAGATGAAGCGCCGGAATTGGTCAATCCTATTTTACTCGATTGGATCAAAGGGCGATTGCCTACGGCATAGCTGCGCTTCACGGCATTGGCAGAAAATCCGCCTCTTTAACCTTGGCAATTACCGCTGTTTGAGGATAACGTTAAAGAAACTTTTGACCTTTGAATTTTTAGATTGAAAACTCAAGGTTTATGTTTTTTAATTTATAGCAACCGCCAAGATGTTAACAGTTGACAGTTGACAGTTGACTTCGGAGTGCGAAGTTTTTAGGCAGGGGATTTAAGCCTCAGCCTAAAAACAATCCACCTAAAGGTGGGGGCTTAAATCCCCTGTGCTTTGGTTATGGCACTTTCTGGTCATGCTAGCGTGACAGTATAGGCTTAGCGACTGCTATAAATGCAAACAGTAGATGGGGAGGGCGGGTTTTGCCTTCAAAAACTGGCTGGTATCATAGATTCTTAGCTAAACCCGCCCCTACAAAGTACTATTGTTTTTTCGTAATGACCTACTTAAATCCGTTAAAAAATCCGTTGCTGCACTTCTTTCTTCATGGACAACTTAAGCATCGACACTAAAACCCGCTCCGTCAAGCTGGGTTCAGAGTGCGTAAACCTAAACAAAGAAGAATATATCGTGCTACTGCTGTTGAGCAAACACTACGGCAAATATGTCGAACCAGCAGCGATTTTTAATGCGCTATACAAGCGTCCCCCAACAGTTGACGAACATAGAATAATCGTCGATCGCATTTGTGAACTCAGGAGAAAATTAAAAGACAACGGCGACGAATCCATGCTAATTCATGCCGAACCAAACGGGAGCGGCAAATATGGCATTCTAGCAGTAGAAAGCCAAGTCAAAATCAACGAGGAGATTTTGCAGACGCCGGAACAAACAGAACCAGATCGACTTTTGAACAATCGTTATCGGGTGATTGAAAAACTGGGAGAAGGTGGTTTTGGTTTGACTTTGCTGGCAGAAGATATCCAAATGCCTTCCCACCGCCACTGCGTAATTAAACAGCTAAAACCTCACACCAAAAATCCTAAAATTGACCAAACCGTTCGAGAGCGTTTTGGTCAGGAAGCTGCTGTTTTGGAAAAATTGGGCGAGGGACATTCTCAAATTCCCCAACTTTATGGTCATTTTGAAGAAGATGGCTTGTTTTTCCTGGCTCAAGAATGGATAGACGGAGAAACACTTAGCGATCGAGTAAAATCTGCTGGTAAAATGAGTGAAAAAGATGTCAAAAAACTGCTGGCAAGTCTGCTGCCCGTTTTGGAATATATCCACAGCAAACAGATTATTCACCGAGATATTAAGCCACAAAATGTTCTTTTACGCAAGTGTGACGATGAACCAGTGCTGATTGATTTCGGCGTGGTTAAGGAAACAATTAGTCAGGTAGTAAACACGTGGGATAGCGATCTAACGGCCTCAATGGGAACGCCACAATTCATGTCGCCGGAACAAGCTGCCGGAAGACCAGAGTATTCTAGCGATTTGTACAGTTTGGGATTGACTGCAATCTATTTGTTGACGGGGAAGTGGCCGCGGGAGTTAGAAACTGATTCCCAAACAAGGGAGATTGTTTGGCGTAATCACGATGTTAAGGTGAGTGTCAGATTTGCGGCTATTTTAGATAAGGCAATTAGGTTTCACCCGCTAAGTCGCTTCGTAACGGCTCAAGAAATGCTGGCAGCTTTGGAGGAACCAATAAATCCTGTTTTGTCTACCAGCGATGAGCCAAAAATTCCTGTAATTACAAGCAAAAAGAATTGGACTGTTTATATATTGTCGATTGCTGCCTTAATTACTTTAGGTATCACCTCTTTTTTATTTAGAAATCAGTTGACAAGTTTGATGAAAGCTGCTGTAAATTTTGCAGAGGCTAAACTGAATACCGATATTCTACAAGTTCCCAACCGGCAAACTGGATCGCCTCTGCCAAATGTAGATGTCAGTAATTATATAAGTGAGGGCGATCGCCTTTTGTTTGCTAACATCGCAACTCCTGATAAGCAAGCAGCAGTTCGGGCTATACTGGCAAAAGATTTCAAAACGGCTACAAATAAGCTAGAAGCGGTTTTGAAAGCCGATCGTAACGATCCAGAAAGTTTGATTTATCTCAACAATGCTCGTCTCAGTAGTGCAGAGTCTCTGAAAATTGCGGCGGTAGTTCCGATTGGCGATAATCCCAGCGCCGCCGCAGAAATATTGCGCGGTATCGCTCAAGCTCAAGATGAAGCAATTAAGGCAGGAGTGCCTTTAAAGGTGGTAATTGCTGATGATGCTAATGATGAAAATCGGGCGCAGGCAATTGCTCAAAGTCTCATAAAAGATGTTAATATTTTAGCGGTTGTTGGTCACGGTAGCAGCAAAACTTCGATCGCCGTTGCTCCAATTTACAGTCAAAATCAAATGGTGGCGATCGCACCTACGAGCACGAGCATTGAATTAGCAACGGTTCCGAGGCGCGCTGACGGTGTGAACTATTTTTTTCGGACGATACCGAGCGACCAATTTACAGGTACGGCTTTAGCTCGCTATATGTTAAGTAGCATGAAAAAAAGCACGGCCGCGGTTTTTTATAATTCCCAAAGTTCTTACAGTAAATCTTTGCAAACAGCTTTTTCGACTACTCTAGTTTTAGAAGGCGGTCAAGTTGTTAAAGAAGTAGATTTGTCTGAGCCAAATGCTACAGATAACCTGGATCGGATTGAAGCAGATGTGTTGGTGTTACTGCCAGATTCAGAAACTTTAAATTCATCCCTACAAATTGCTCGAAACAATCAAAAACGTTTGCCAATAATTGGTGGCGATGCTCTCTACAATACGGATTTATTAAAACAGGGTGGAGCGGATTTGAACGGGACAGTAATTTCTGTCCCTTGGCATTTTGCTGATAGTGAAAATCAAAAATTTGTAGAATTATCTAAAAATTTGTGGGGAATTGATGTTAACTGGCGGACGGCGATGAGTTATGATGCGGTGCAGGTTTTGCTGCTGGGAAGGTCGATCGGCAAAATTGCTCCGAATAGCGGTGAAGCCGGGCGAGTGATGTTGGCCTCTACTTTGGCTGGCTCGGATTTTAAGGTGAGTGGCGCTACTGGGGAGATTAGATTTTTGTCGAGTGGCGATCGTAACAGCAATATAGTTCTTTTGCAAGTTGTACCGGACACTCAATCCGCTGGTGGTTACAATTTTACCCCGCTAAATCGATTTTAGATTTTGGATTTTGGATTTTAGATTTGACTTTAAAAATCTTGGTGAGGTACGCAGGTGGCGATCGACAATTCGTATTATATCCGGTCAATCACCCGCCATCAATGTGTTTGTACTGAGGAATTGGATTCCTCAGTACAAACCAATTTTATTGTGGGCGATCGGCTTGATATGATATAAGTTGGGCCTGACTGAGCGACAAAAAAACCAAAAAAGAGGACACAGCAGTGCTGTTTCCCTACGAATACTGAATTTGAAATAAAAAGAGGACACAGCGGTGCTGTTTACCTACGAACACTGAATTTGAAATAAAAAGAGGACACAGCAGTGCTGTGTCCTTACGAATACTGAATTTGAAATAAAAAGAGGACACAGCATTGCTGTTTCCCTACAAATAAGCTGTCGCTGACTAAGCGACAAAAAAACCAAAAAAGAGGACACAGCAGTGCTGTTTCCCTACGAATACTGAATTTGAAATAAAAAGAGGACACAGCGGTGCTGTTTCCTACGAACACTGAATTTGAAATAAAAAGAGGACACAGCAGTGCTGTGTCCCTACGAATACCGAGTTTGAAAACCTATTTAAAAAGACTTAAAGTCCCCACCTGACTGAGCTTTTTTTTCCAACCAATCTTTACCCAATCTGACTGTCACATCGGATTGCAAAGCACCGGTACTCTCAACCAGTACCTCTCCAAAACCCAAAGACTGGCGAATCGCTTCGGCACCTTTAACATCGCCGTCTTGAGCTACAATCGTCGTTACGTCCAGCGGTTCGGGCCAAGCTTTATAAACCTGAACATTTCGATAGCCGGCCCGAGTTAAAGTCCTGACAAAATCTTCAACAGCCGATCGATCTCCGGTACTATCTTGAACTGCCACCTTCAAAAAAGTCGCATCAGCATTCTCAATTTGCCAAGTATTTTGGCCATAGTCAAAATGTTCTGCCACTAGAGTTTCGATCGCGCTTTGGTCTGGCAACCAGTAGCTAGCCTTGTAGTCCTTGGGATCGCTGAATTTGCCGGGAACCATCAACATCTGCACGCCAGCACGATCGGTTTGAGTAGCAAAACCAGCCAAAGCCACCAATTCTTCTATACTCAAATTCGTGTCAAGGTGAGACTGAATCACCGACAAAATCTTCGGCAAGCGAGACAGCAAACCTACATTAACTTGCTCTTCCACAAACGCCCGCATTAACAATTGCTGGCGCTGCACCCGCCCGATATCGCCTAAATCGTCGTGTCGGTAAAGCAAATAGTGCACGATTTGTTCGCCGTTGAGACGCTGTTTGCCAGCTTTTAAATCAATATATAAATGCTGGCTTTGATCGGTATACTTCATGTCTTTAGGGACATTAATAGTAATCCCACCAAGGGCATCTACCAAACTTTTGATGCCTTGAATATTGACTGTGACATAGCGATCGATTCCCACGCCGCCCAGCAGTCCGCTGACTGACTTGGCTGATGAAGCTGGGCCGCCGTAGTAATTAGCTTCGTTGATTTTCACCTCACCCCTACCCTCAACGTATGTGCGGGTATCTCGGGGAATAGAAAGCACGCTTAACTTTTTATTTTGAGGGTCGAACCTCACCAACAGCATGGTGTCGGTTAATCCCTTAAAAGAATTTTCCCAAACCTCATATCCCTTGTCCTTGTCGGGAGCACCCTTGATGTCTGAACTCAGCACCTTAAGTCCTAAAACTAAAATATTAACTGGGCGAGTGAGTTCTGGCATTTTCATGTTGAGCTTTGCCATGTCGCCTTGAGAAAACACTGCCGCTTCTTCAGGACTCAATTTTCGCTGCTGAAGCGGTGTTGTCGAAAGGGAGACGGCTAGCAGCGCTCCGGCTGTGGCTGAAAGCATCGCTACTCCAGCCAAACCAAAACCAAAACCCAGCCAACGGCCTCGATGCGGCTGGTGCAATTTTTTGGGTGAAGGTTGAGCGGTTGATTGTTGGATAGGGTCTTGATTAGGAATTTTTTGAGCTGGCACTGGCTTCCTCACACAACAAAAATAAAAAAGATCGTAGCAATATGTAGTATCAAGCTGAAGACGCACTCTAATCAATACGGTAGGGGCTTAAAGGAACCCTAAATTATGATAAATGTTTTCCCACCACTTGCTCGGCTACGCGGCTAATTCCGGGCAACCATAGCGGTTGACGCTTCCAGAGGCGAACCATCAGTCCCAGAGAAACAATAAAATAACTCGTTGTCAGCAGGCTACTCATTAATAACATGGTAAGTGTCGGAGATTCCGCAGAAATCGCTCCAGCTTCTAAAAGAATATGTCCTAAGAGCCAACTAAAAGCCAGGGCAATTGCCAAGCGGCTGACGGCTTTGCGTTCGGGGGATCCTTCACGGCGGTAAAGATTCCACAGGGCGGGGAAAAAGCCGATGACTGGGATCATTAATACAAACAGACTTGCCCGATCGAGTTCAGGATTGTCTAAGGGATGTGTATTTTTCATAATTGGCATTCAAAATTTACAGGAGGTGTAGTTTTGCACAAAATTTATTGGTTTGACAGAAAATTGAGCTCGCAGACCAAAATTCCCAGCAGGGCAGGTTTTGCACAAAATTTGTCTGTCAGAGGCAAAATTTTTCGGTGATTGCTTGCGGTCGATCGCAGCCGAGCAAGTTTTCGACCCGGAGAGCCGTATTTTGATAAGCTGGATACAGCACAGGAGACAGGAGAACCGACGAAAGCCATGACCAAATCCCAAAAACCGATTGTGATTGCTCCATCCATATTATCAGCCGATTTTAGCCGTCTCGGAGATGAGATTCGGGCGATCGACAAAGCTGGGGCTGACTGGATTCACGTAGATGTGATGGACGGTCGCTTTGTTCCTAATATTACGATCGGGCCGCTGATTGTGGAAGCAATTCGTCCTGTTACTACCAAGATAATCGATGTCCACCTGATGATTGTGGAGCCGGAGAAGTACGTTGAGGACTTTGCGAAGGCTGGTGCGGACATTATTTCGGTTCACGCCGAGCACAATGCTTCGCCTCACTTGCACCGCACTCTGGGGCAAATTCGGGAATTGGGCAAGCAGGCTGGTGTGGTTCTGAATCCTTCGACGCCGCTGGAGTTGATCGAGTACGTGCTGGAACTTTGCGATTTGGTGCTGATTATGAGCGTCAATCCGGGCTTTGGCGGTCAAAGTTTTATCCCGGCTGTGTTGCCGAAAATTCGCTCCTTGCGCAAAATGTGCGACGACAAGGGCCTCGATCCTTGGATTGAGGTGGATGGTGGTTTGAAGGTGAACAATACTTGGGAGGTTCTGGAAGCGGGCGCAAATGCGATCGTCGCCGGTTCGGCCGTGTTTAAGGCTCCTGATTACGCAAGCGCGATCGAGGGTATCCGCCACAGCAAGCGCCCGACTCCTGAGTTGGCCGCTGTCTAATCAAAAATTCGATCGCATCCGATGAATTATTAATAGACTTTTCCCAAAATTATCGCTTCATAGGCAGGATGTCTGTGAAGCGATAATTATTAGAGAGAACCTTTCAGGTCTATGGATGTCAACAATCATTTCAGCTCAAATCCGGTAGCATCGGAATGATCAAATTTTCTCCTCTTTCTCTGCTTCTTCTGTGGTTGAATAATTCTGATGTCACCGGATTTGAGCTGAATAGTTTTTCTTCGGTCGCGTAATTGTGTACGTTCGTACACAAAAAAACTAGCGCAATTCATTAAGGGTTTTTTCCCCGAAGATGAACGGCCGATAACTCGCGATCAGATGAACCGGGTGTCGCGATTGCTCCGGATTAATCCCGCTCGACTATAACAAGTCCGTCGCCAAATGCTGAAAGCTGCAACACCGGGTTTTTCTGTGATCTCAAATATTGATGGGACATGATATAAGTCCTCAAAATATCAATATCTAACCTGCAACGTCAGACGCACTGTATTCGCAATTGGGTGAGGAATGCGCCAGCTAAAGCCTTTTTCCCGATCGGCATTACATCCGTTACATCCGTTTCATAATCCGCTGCCGAACTTTCTTTTTCCTTTTACTTACTTGCTTTTTTAGTGTTCCCAGGCCCAAACCTGGGAACCCATCTTAAATGACGCAGAATTGAGATTGCAACCAACAAGTTAAAAAGAACGAAAAACTTACTTTTTCGTGTCTCTTTCCCTTTTATTTGGAGACACTGGCGAGAATCTTTTCCATTTCAGCAAGCTCGATCGCCCCGGAGAAAGTTTTGCCATTCATAATAAAGAATGGAGTGCCTTCAATGCCCAATTGTTGAGCGAGTTGCACGTCTTTCTGAATCGCGGCTTCGGCGGCGGGGCTGTTGCGATCGGTGTTGAATTTATCTAATTTTAGATTGAGCTTTTGGGCGATCGATCCGTATAGTGGCTCGCCTAACTCTTTCTGCCCTTCAAACAAAGCGCCGTAATATTCCCAGAATTTACCCTGCTGCTGAGCCGCCCAAGCTGCTTTAGCTGCTGGCAACGCTTGAGGATGAATTGAAGTCAAGGGAAAATGCTTGTAAGCTAAAGTAACTTTGTCCTGGTGTTTTGCCATAAACTGCTTGACAGTATCGTAAGCACGGGCGCAAAACGGACATTGAAAGTCAGAGAATTCTAAAAGTACAATCTGCTGCGCCGCTGATCCCGTAGTAGGAGAATCCCCGATCGCAGATTTGGGATTAGTTTTCATCGCCTGGAAAAAAGACTCCTGTGCAGCTTTGAGAGACTGCTGCCGCTCTTGCTGGTACGCTTGTACCGAATCTAAAATTGCTTGGGGGTTTTCGCGGATAATCTGCAAGACTTGCTCTTTCAACTTGGGATCGACTGAATTGCCAGCCGTTGACTGGGTAGGGGAACAACCGATAAATACAAAGCAAGCAGCCAGCAGTGCAGCGAAGCAGAAGGCTTGCTGGCTGCGGAGTTTTCGCCAAATACTGGATAAGTTCATCTGTTTTTCTGATTCACGGCAACACTTCATCCTACATTCAATTTTGCCGAGTGTCAGGTATAGCCTTCCTCAAAAAGGTGAGCCATCCATCGATTTTAAATTTTAGATTTTAGATTGAATAATTGGGGAATTGAAGGAGTTATCGATTGAATAATTGAATAATTTAATAATTGAGGTAGCGATCAGCGCGATCAAAAAGGTTTGATCGTTCGGACTTGAGTCCTTTTGCAAAAACAAAGGGCTGAAGTCCGAACGATCGCACGCCATCAAAAAGGTTTGATCGTTAGGACTTTTGTCCTTCCTCAACTATTTACGGTTGGTGAGCCA
>JAJAYT010000133.1 GCA_026786085.1 Microcoleus sp. CAN_BIN18
TGTTGATTCAGGTATCTGGAAAGTATGGTTCTCGCCAAGAAGAAGCGCAGCGCCTCGGACGAATTCTCCGCCCGAAATCGGACGGACATACTGCGAATTTTTATACATTAGTCTCGTTACAAACTTGCTAGGAGGATTTTGCGCGACACCGCCAACTGTTTTTGACTGAACAGCGCTACAGTTATACTATTGAGGTTCAAGGATGATGGTTAGTCGTCGTTGCAGAATAGACCTTTTGCAAAATCTCAGTCAGATAGATCGAAAAGGGCGATCGGCTGCTGACAGTGCAAATTTGATATAATAGAACAGGTAAAGTGTGCAGTACGCACCCTACAAATACCCGTACAAAAACACGATCGATGTGCAGGTAAAAATCAATGACACAAACACTCGATATCGAAAAAATATTATTAGAGAATCTGCGGATGCTTTCGACAGACAAACAGCAGGAAGTGCTCGATTTCGTGCAATTTCTAGTACACAAATTGCAGCAGACACAACATTTATCAAAAGAAAGTTATGAGTACAGCAGTTCGCTAACACAACCGCCACCACTCAAGCTATCTTTCACAGAAATTGCTAAATTGCCGATCGCGGAACGCCATAAAATACTAGCACCATATATGGCTGTCACAGCCCAAGATTTTTTGACTGATCCTGAATTAACTGAATTTTCTGTACTCGACGGCGAAGACTGGGAGACTAAACTAACCCTTTTAGCGTAAATCTTACTCGATTACGATACTAACTTTGTGTTTTTTATGATTTGAATAGCTGTATTTTTCTGGGATATGGGAAAAGGGCGATCGGAAGCTGTTGCGGGCGATAATGTTCCGCATCGCTAGCGCGATCGGGTTTCACCTGTCGAGAAAAATGTAACGACAAAGTTGAGCCGTCGCAGATCACCCTTGACTCCCACAGATAAACTATCGGCGGTGGGTTCTAACGACTTGTGATCACTTCTATTTGAACGTAATGTGCAGATGTGAACTCAATACTCTAGAATAGATACAACCCAAATTCACCAAACACCTTATGCCTCTGATTGAACTTGCACCACTCCTCAAAGAATTATCTTATTCTGATAAGCTCATGCTATTACACTTTTTAGTAGCTGAGTTGTTAAAGGAATCTGGTTTAACCCCATTGGACATTCAAGATCAAGGCAAAGTAGCTAGTCAAGGTTTGCATGATTCTTTTGAAGCTGCTGCTGTTTTAGCAAAGGCATTGACAGAGGAAAAAGTAGCTACACATGGTCGATAAAGTCAAATTTGCCTTCACGGAGATAGATCCAAGCCTCGGTGCATTGAGTACATTGCCGTACCTGCCAATAGTCCTGACTTATCAGAACCAATCTGTAAGTACGATAGGCTTGTTAGATACAGGTTCTAGCGTCAACGTATTGCCTTACGAAATGGGCTTAAGATTAGGAGCAGTTTGGGAACGTCAAAGGCTGTCTGTTCCACTAGGGGGAAACTTAGCTAGGTTTGAGGCGCGGGCATTAGTGGTGACAGCAAATGTTGAGCGATTTCCTCCAGTAGAATTGGCTTTTGCTTGAACACAAGACAGTAACGCCCCATTGATTTTGGGACATATGAACTTTTTTCTGGCATTTGATGTCTGCTTTTACCGCTCTGAATTGCTATTTGAAGTCAGTCCTAAGAGGTCTCAATAGATAGCAATAGAATTAACTGTCATATTATTTTATCCTATAATCAAACATCGAAATCCAGTAATCTGCCTACTCATTTGATTTACCTAAATTGCATAGGGAACAAAGCGTTTGCAAGTTTTCAAGTACAGTCTCGCCTCCTTTACTCCAAGCGATTTTGTGATCGACCTGTAGCTCTAGACCAAAAGTCATTGCTGGACTTGCCCCACAACCACAACAGGTGAATCGATCTCGTTGTAAGACCTGCCAGCGTAATCTTAGAGAAGGATCGCGCCCTGTCTTTCGAGACAACTCAATAGTTTTGTTCGCAGCTATGTCAAGCGATTCAACTCCCGTGGAATTTGCATATTCTACAAAAGCTTTCAAAGCTGCTATCCATGAACCAAAACGCCTATTATATGGTGATTGTGAAATGGTGGATGGAGGTAAAGCAAGCTCACTTCGTCGCGGTTGACGACCGTAGTGTTGCCAAAGCTGAAATAGATTCTCGAAGAGTTGTTCGTCGGAAATATCAACCCGGTGTGACAGTGAAATACCTGCTTTGATCAAAGCTTGATTCCACGATCTAAAACGACGGATATGTGTAGTACAGTCGTAAGTACCATGTTCACTATACTGAGCTTGCGTAACTTTTGAGCCTTTAAGAAGTTCTGCAACACGTCTCAGGTCAGCAAGCAGATCATCGTCTTTGACAGGAAACCCTGAAACGCGAGAAAGGCGAAATACTGGTTCTGTCATAGGTAAATGCTTGAGGACTACTCAGAAATTGTAGCAACATACTGAGACTTTCAGGTTGTCCTCCCCAACAGACTCAAAGTTGCTTAACCGATTTTTTAGTTAGCCGTGCAGCGAAATAAAATCAATTTATTAGTTTACGAACCAAGTCAAGAGGCGATTCTCCAATGGATAACTCATTAAGCTATGCAGACATCCTCAAAAAAA
>JAJAYT010000134.1 GCA_026786085.1 Microcoleus sp. CAN_BIN18
AAAGCTTTACAGTTGTTTGAGCGAGCGCTTCAAATTGAACCTAATAATGTGATAACATTATTTAGTTATGACAAAGCTTTGATTGCAAATAATCAGCAAGAAAAAGCTTTACAGTTCTTTGAGCGAGCGCTTCAAATTGAACCTGATGATCTGATAACATTATTTAGTTATGCCAAAGCTTTGATTTCAAGTAATCAGCATGAGAAAGCTTGGCAGTGGTTTGAGCGAGCGCTACAAATTCAACCTAATGATCTGATAACGCTAAATAGTTATGCCAAAGCTTTGACTTGGATTCGTGAGTATGAGAAAGCTTTGCCTTTGTTTGAGCGAGCGCTTCAAATTGAACCTAATAATCCGAAAACTATCAGTAGTTATGCTATTACTTTAGCTTCAATTGGTCAGGATGAGAAGGCTTTGCCATTCTTTGAAAAGGCACTACAAATGGGATTGGAAAATCATAATATACGAAACGATTTTATTTATTTTCACTATTTTCCTGCACTAGAAAGATTAGGCAAGTACCAAGAGGCTATCAACCAGTTATCTGAAATAAAAAAAGATTTTCTGAGTCAATATGAAGCTAATATAATTCTGCTCAAATTAGGTAGGCTATACTACTGCATTAAGCAACGAGAGAAAGGTGACGAATATTTCGAGGCAGCAATTGCCAACTCGGATGACAAAGAGAAAACATGGCTCCACAGTGCTAGAAATATTTTTGCCAGCGATCCTCATAATGATACAGCCATTCAAATGCTGCGGCAAATCGAAAAAGATTCTCCGCACTACGATCAGGCAAGGGAAATGCTGATTCTTAACTTTAGTGAGCAAGACTACTTTGAAATGGTCAAAACTGATGTCCCAAGTGAATTAAGCGACACGGAAATGCTCAATCGGGCGATGTATCACAAAATCGCCAATGAGATCAGCATCCTTAAAGCAATTGCTTATCGAATTTCACATCGCTCCGCTCGCGAAGATCCCTTATTAAACCGTATTATTCAAGCGATTGAAGATGTCTTCAAAGAGGTTGACAAACGCAAGGAAGCACAAAAATCTGAGATTGAAACTATTTCTAATGACGACTATCGGAGGATTTTGACGGTCATTTCCAAAACTGCCCATGATATCTCTGACTTTGTGAATAACGAATTGGCTGTGATCAAGTCGCAGACTATACGCTCCATCCGAAAGTTATCACCTAATGACGAGCATTACGCCCAGTTTGATAAATTGCTGACACAACTGGAACTAACCCAGAGTGCTCTCAATGACTTGAAAGCTATCAACGAAGGTATTTCGATCAAAAATCACCGTTTTCAGGTCAAGGAACTATTTGAAAAGTGGGAAATAACTTGCCATATTGATAATGCTTGCATTCTTCTAGACATAAGAAACGGTGACTCTCCGTTCTATGGAGATCAGGAAAAAATAAAGAGTGCATTGAATGAACTGGTCGAAAATTCACTGAAGCACAATGCTGACCAGCCGAAATTGACCATTCATATCACATCCCAAGATGTGGTCAACCCATCAGGAATTCGGGGAATGAATGTCCCTGGAGAGCAAAAATATCTGTTTATTGAATTTGCTGATGATGGTAAGGGCGTTCCAGAGTATCATAAAGATTGGATCTTTCAACCCCTAAAAACCACCTCTCAGGAGGGTAAAGGTAGCGGATTAGGGCTGTTCATTATCCGTAAAACCCTGACCAAGATGAAGGGCTATATTCGGGAAACGGGACAAGATGGAGCTAGATTTGAAATTTATATTCCTTATCTTGAGGAAGAGGTGTAAGATAATATGCAAACTCAAAACGTCCATTTGCTGTTGGTAGAAGACAATCCTCGATTTTTGAATGAGTTATTGGAATGGCTTGGGGACTATGGCTATGAGCAGATTGAAACGGCTACCAGTGTTGCTCAAGCTA
Organism: Microcoleus sp. CAN_BIN18; assembly: GCA_026786085.1. Classification (GTDB taxonomy): domain Bacteria; phylum Cyanobacteriota; class Cyanobacteriia; order Cyanobacteriales; family Microcoleaceae; genus Microcoleus. Next base: position 1,931 of record JAJAYT010000134.1, read on the forward strand.
AAGAGAAGTTGGGAAATCCTTTTGACGTAATTATTGCAGATATGCGAATGGAGCAGGATGACAGTGGATTTGCTGTTATTGACGAAGTGAAAGCCCGAAATCTTTCTTCTGTAGTTATTATCTTGACAGCCAATGATACAGTTTCAGATTGCCGCACTGCTTTCAAGATGGGCGCATGGGACTATATTTCTAAAAATATGCGAGGTAATATTTTCGATATACTTCATGAATCGATTCAGGATGCGATCGCCTATTTCAACCGTTGGGGTAACGTTCAGAATGAGCAGTGGATTAACGAGAATATAGAAACGTTGGATCAAACATATTTGGGTCAGTACATTGCCGTGATTAACAAAACGGTAATCGATGCAGCAGATACAGAAGAAATATTGAAAGGACGGATTGAGGAACGACAACTACGCCGATTTTTAACAACGATCAGAAAAATTGGCGAACTGCGCCCAATTTCTGAGTTGATCAAACTCCCTGAAAGCGATCGCCTGGAGTATAAGAGTACCTTTCAGTGGGATGTTAAGCGCGATTGTGAGAATAAAGACTTAAGATTTAGCACTCTTAAGACAATTGCTGCATTTCTTAATTCTGAAGGTGGAACTCTCATTATCGGCGTTGAAGATAATGGTAATATTTTCGGGCTAGAAAAGGATTTATCTTTACTATCAAATGGAAATCTAGATCAGCTAGAGCGGACAATTATTGATTCAATTTGTCAACGTATTGGCAGTAACTTTACTCAGCAGATTAAAATTCGGTTTGAAAAAATTGATGGCAAAGATGTCTGCGCGATTGATATAAAAAAATCGGCTAAAAAAGCTTGGCTACAGAAAACGAACGAAAAGACACTTGAATTTTATATTCGGATGTCGAACAGCTCTAAACCTCTTGATATTCCAGATATCTACGAACACCTGTAATGCGACTATGCGGTGCGTGAGAAATAGCTTAATCGTTGGTAGTTAAAGATTTATCGTTCTCAGGCACCTACAAAGCTACTGCGGTTAGCGCAGTTTATGAGTATGAACCTTTTGCTGATGCTGCTGCTGCTGTACCGGAACCGATGACGGCGATGGGTACAATGGTGGCTGCTGGAATGGGTTTGTTGTGGAAGAAAAGACGCACAAAAAGATAAGAAGACCTAGCGGTTAAAATTACGTTATTTTCTTCAGTCTGCGGAGGCAGACTTTGTTTGTGTAGACGCGGTTTCAACCGCCATCTGCATCTCGCCCCGCCTAGAAACCGCGTTTTTTACCGGGATTAAAAGCTATAGCCCAGTTTTGGCGCAAAAAACCCGGTTTCTCAGTCATCGACGCATTATGACGGTGTACCAAGGCTTTGAGATTGCTTCACGACCTTCGCAATGACAGAAATACATTAATCTAAAATCTAAAATCTAAAATCTAAAATCCCTTATCCTCTACAATAAACAAGCAATTGTTATATTTTGAGTTATCCTGTGAGTCCTACTGCCGAAGTCAGCAATAACGTAAATGCGGGCGCTCTGCCAACCGTTACCGCTACCCCAGCCCGCCGCGCTGTTTTTCCCTTCACCGCGATTGTTGGCCAGGAGGAGATGAAACTGGCGCTGCTGTTGAATGTCATCGATCCCAAAATTGGCGGCGTGATGATTATGGGCGATCGCGGTACTGGTAAATCTACCACAATCCGCGCCCTCACAGATTTACTGCCAGAAATTGAAGTGGTGGCTGACGATCCTTTTAACAGTCATCCCACCGATCCCGATTTGATGAGCGATGAAGTGCGCGATCGCACTTTGCATCACGGTACAATGCCGATCGCCCGTAAAAAAGTCCAAATGGTAGACTTGCCCTTGGGCGCTACCGAAGACCGAGTGTGCGGTACGATCGACATCGAAAAAGCTTTGTCAGAAGGCGTGAAAGCTTTTGAACCAGGCCTGTTAGCTAAAGCTAACCGCGGCATTCTGTACGTCGATGAAGTCAATTTGCTCGACGATCACTTAGTCGATGTTTTGCTCGACTCCGCCGCCAGCGGTTGGAATACTGTCGAAAGAGAAGGCATTTCAATCCGCCACCCAGCTAAGTTTATTTTAATCGGTTCCGGCAACCCAGAAGAAGGAGAATTGCGGCCGCAATTGCTCGATAGATTCGGAATGCACGCCGAAATTCGGACTGTCAAAGACCCGAATCTGAGAGTGGAAATTGTCGAACAGCGATCGAGCTTTGACCAAAATCCGCCGGAATTTCTCGGCAAATATCAGCACCAACAAGACGATATGCAGCAGAAATTGGTCGAAGCCCAGGAAAGACTAAAATCCGTAACTATCGATCGAGATTTGCGAGTAAAAATCTCCCAAGGCTGCGCCGAATTGGACGTAGACGGACTGCGGGGCGATTTAGTCACAAATCGGGCCGCGAAAGCTTTCACCGCCTTAGAATGCCGCACAGAGGTTACTGTGAACGATATTCGCAAGGTGATGACTCTGTGTTTGCGCCACCGATTGCGGAAAGACCCGCTAGAATCCATAGATTCGGGTTCTAAAGTGACCAAAGTGTTCGATCGGGTATTTGGCCTAGAAACAACTGAGGGGTAATGAGTAATTGGTAATTGGAAATGGGTAATTGGTGGTGATGAAACATTCCCAAAATTTTCAGACCTGATGCCCCATTTCCAATTACTAACTCAGGCAATGGAAAAACGAATTTTAGGATTAGATCCGGGCTTAGCCAATCTCGGCTACGGCGCAATTTCCTGTAAAATTGTCCCCGGCAAACAAGATCAAAACAGCGTTTCTATGATTGATTGCGGCGTAATTAAAACAACGCCAAAACAGGAAATGGGAGAGCGCTTGAAAACAATTTACGAAGATTTGCACGCAGTAATTGAACAGGTAAAACCAGATTTGGCAATTGCCGAAAAACTGTTCTTTTACAAAATGGGAAATACCATACTTGTAGCCCAAGCGCGGGGAATTTTAATCCTAGTATTGGCGCAGTGTGGAGTGCCGCTATTCGAGTTTACGCCGGCTCAAATTAAAAAAGCTTTGACCGGCCGCGGCAATGCTGATAAATCGGAAGTGCAAGAAGCTGTGGCGCGGGAGTTGGAGTTAGGTTATATTCCGAAACCAGATGATGCGGCAGATGCTTTGGCCGTAGCTTTGACTGGTTGGTACGATGATGATATTTGCCCGAAGACAATACTACAGTTGCAAAATCAAAAAATTTGATGTAATATTATCTCGCCTCAAGCGACACAAACAAAATAGGTTCGTAGTGAGGACTTTAGTCCTCTGATTTGGAAGAGGACTAAAGTCCTTACTACAAACATTTTATATAAAATCAAATCATCGGCAAATTCAACACAAATCCCGGCAAAACATCTTCTCCCGATAAACTCACAGGAAATTGTAAAATCTCTACCTCGCGATTAGGGCGATAAATTTCTAGTTGTTCGTCTTGAGGATTAATCAACCAACCCAAGCGCAAACCGCTGTTGAGATACTCCTGCATTTTCTCCTGAAGCGGGCGCAGCGGGTCTGTGCGCGAGTGCAATTCTATTACAAAGTCAGGACAAATTGGTGGAAATTTTTCTTGTTGTTCTGCTGTCAAAGCAGACCATCTTTCTAAGCTAACCCAAGCCGCATCGGGGGAACGGTCTCCGTTATTCGGTAGCCGAAAAATTGTTGAAGAACTAAACACTCTCCCTAGCTGGGTTTGGTAATTCCACAGCCAAACTAAGCCAATCAAATCGGCTTCTCGATTGCCGCTTACTCCGCCTACTGGTGACATAATGATGATTTCTCCTTTCGATGTCCGTTCAAATTGCCAGTCTCGATTCATCTGGCACAAACGGTAAAACTG
>JAJAYT010000135.1 GCA_026786085.1 Microcoleus sp. CAN_BIN18
GATGATTTAATGTTAAGCTGCGACGCATTGTCGATCGAGAAAATCTCACTGGTTTGGCTGCTGACAGAGCCCGAGCTTCAACCAAAAATTAGGTTTTACAAAAAAACGAACGGAAAGCGGAAAGCTCAGAGACTTCAGTCCGCTCGATGCAAGCGAGGCGAGGGACTTCAGTCCCCTTCAATCTTTCTTGCAAACTATTGTAATAATTCCGTTATTCTTACTCCAGAGTCGGTAGAATAAGAATATCGTGATGAGGTCGAAGTCATGCTAGTTTTTGAGTTTAAAGCATACGGGGAAAAGCAGCAATTCGCTGCTGTAAATGAAGCAATTAGAACAGTACAGTTCATCCGAAACAAAGCATTGCGCTTGTGGACAGACAACGAAAAGATTGGTAAAAACGATCTGAGCAAGTATTGTGCAATCCTAGCTAAAGAGTTCCCGTTTTGTGATGAATTAAATAGCATGGCTCGACAAGCAAGTGCCGAAAGAGCGTGGTCGGCAATATCCCGATTCTATGACAACTGTAAAAAGAAGGTTCCCGGCAAAAAGGGATTTCCGCAGTTCCAGCACGACAACCGTTCGGTAGAATACAAAACTAGCGGGTGGCGACTAGCAGCAGACCGGAAATCCATCACATTTACCGACAAACAAGGAATCGGGAAACTCAAGCTTAAAGGAACACGCGACCTAAATTTTTACCAAATTACTCAAATCAAACGAGTCAGATTGGTGAAACGTGCAGACGGTTATTACGTTCAATTTTGCATTCAGGTTGACCGCTCTGAAGTCTTAGAAATAACTGGCAATGCCATTGGATTAGACGTTGGATTAAAAGAATTCTACACAGATTCAAATGGCATTGCAGTAGAGAATCCGTGTTTTTTACGCAAGGGAGAGCGTAGGTTGAAGAAAGCCCAAAGACGAGTATCAAAACGAGTTAAGGGTTCGCAAAACAGAAGAAAAGCCAGAGTGATTCTCGGAAAGCGCCACCTCAAAATAAGCAGGCAACGTAAAGATTTTGCTGTGAAATTAGCAAAATGCGTCATCCAGTCTAACGACTGTGTAGCTTACGAAGATTTGAGGATTAAGAATATGGTGAAGAATCACTGTCTAGCGAAATCGATTAACGACGCATCTTGGTATGTGTTTCGAGTGTGGTTGGAATATTTTGGCAAAGTATTCGGAAGAATTACGATTGCCGTGCCAGCTAACGGAACAAGTCAAGAATGCTCTAGTTGCGGAACGATTGTCAAGAAAAGTCTATCAACACGAACCCACGTTTGTCGGTGTGGATGTGTGCTTGATAGAGATCACAACGCAGCTAGGAACATTCTAAGTCGAGGATTGAGTACGGTAGGGCATACCGGAACTTGGGGTAGCAATACCCTGAACGCTTGTGGAGAATTGACCGCTACTAATGTTGAAGTAATTCTGCATCAGCAAGTCGATTCTATGAATCAAGAATCGAGCGCGGCTTTAGCCCGCTTGAGTGTCAATACCCGAAGATAGAGGCAGCAGCAGGGCGCCACACCTTAAAATCTTCGTATTAAAACGCGCGATATCTGTTTTGGGCGCATCGGCAAGCCTTCGATTCGAGTCGCCACTTCCTCAAGTTTGAGGCTACTAAAACTTGTCTGGGACTTACCCCGAAACCGGATTTTTCGACCAAACAAGATTGTTACAGCCACTGACAAGAGCAGAACAACCCCGAACCCTTGAATTTTTGTGCCCAAGTCCTCCCGTCATCTCGATCGCACATCGCAGATTTTTGCAAGCATTTTCCCAACAAATTAAGAATTATTCATTACCGATTTCCCATGAAAACTCAAACAAAAATTTGGCGAGTTATCCTCGCATTAGCTATCAGTATTATAGGTGTGCTGCACTTTGTAATACCCGTACCCTTTATCAGAATCGTGCCGCCCCAGCTTCCTTACCCAGAAGCATTGGTTTACATCAGCGGTTTTTTTGAGATTTTGGGCGGAATCGGGTTGTTAGTTCCTCCTGTCAGCAGGGCGGCGGCGTGGGGGTTAATTGCCTTGTTTATTGCCGTATTTCCAGCTAATATCAATCAAGCCGTCAACAACATTGCGATAGAAGGGATTCCCCACAACCAATTATTGTATTGGTTCAGGCTGCCTTTTCAAGCTGTCTTGATTGCTTGGGCTTGGGTTTATACCAAACCAGACGAAGGAAAACCGCTGGCTTCTATAGTTCCAGATACACCCGGAAACACCCCATGAAGCAGTTCGACTACTCTGTGGATTTTAAGAATCTTGACTTTCGACAGCACAAGGAACTTAATCGGGTGGGGAAAGGAGAACAAGGAGTGCTGTTGGTGGAGCCATGTGACATTACTCCGCCCTAAAAGGGCAAAGCTTCTCAACCTCACGATTGAGATTTTCTGGTTGTTTCCTTACGGTTTTTCACCCACTATCTGGATATGTAGTTACCCACATATCCCCGACGCTCTGATTGCCCAGACAGTTTCCTTTCCCGACCATCCATCGGTACAAATACAAACCAGTTTATATCGTTTACCGGAACCGGCTTATGCCTGAGTTTTACTCTCAAGATATCCGTTGTTTGCTCTCGGTATATACATTCTAACACAAAGCCGTCCTACAAGGACGGGGTTTTAAACCCATTAATTTTGATAAAGGAGAAATTTTGCCTTTTTGGAGATTTAAGACTCCTGAAATTGCCAGGGAGTCCAGCAGCAAAATTTACTCCTTGTTTTTAGAATACCTCGATCGCGAAGATTTTGTAGGAGCCGACATGGCGCGCAAGTTCTTGCAGATGGGCTACACTCGATCGCGCCGCTACGCCAACCACATTCATCGGGCGAAAATACCAGCAGAACCCTCAAAAGCTGAATTCTGTTGCAGAGCAAACCGCAGCTCGCAAAGATATTTTGCCGCTAGAAGCAGATCCGGTGAAAGCAGAATCCGCCGCTATATTTAAAGAGAAATGGATGCTGGCGAAAATCAACGAGAAGTATCTCCAGCTTTTAGTCAAACACCGACAGATGTACGAATCTTCTTGAAGCAAGTCTGAGGATTGATATCAGTCGAAAAACAGCAACTCAGGAAACGGCACAACGCCGTTTCCTGAGTGTGCGCAATATTAATTCCGATGCCGTACTATAGTGGTTCTCAAGCGTTGTGAGGTATGCGGGCTTCTTCCTATGCCCGATCGCCCGATCGCCCACCTCATGTTACTCAGACAGAGGCTATATTCACTCTTCTTCGTCTTCAGTTTCCCACTGACGCCACATTTCAAAGCCATTAAAGCCGCGATATTGCAGGTAATTCAAGACTTTGCCCTTAGTTTTTTGGTCTACTTTACCCCAAGCCTCGATCTTATATTTCCGCATGACTTTGGCTTTTAACTCGGCCAGTCTTTGTGCTTCCGAGTCCAGATTTTCGGCAATTTCTGCTTCCCAGACTTGCTCGAACAAATCGCTGGAAATTCCTTTTTGCAAGCACTTGCGCTTGACGGCAGACTTGCCGTATTTGCCAGCGGCAGAGGCGATCGAGTTTGCCACCAAGCGAGTGTCAGACTGATAGCCCCGGTCTTGAATTTGCGCGATCGCCTCCAATATTTCCTCATTGCCAAAACCTTTCTCTTGCCCCTTTTTGCGAAGTTCAGAGGCGCTGTAATCTTTGCGAGACAAGAGAAAATAGAAATAGTCAAGACAGTTCATCAGTTAAATTGAAGGGTGACGCGCAAATACTGAATCAAGCGAATGTCAAATCCAGTCGCCTTGCTATCGGCTGACTGCATTGCGATCGCATCTATTCTTCTGTATCCTCCTCTTCTTCCACTACCACATCCGGTCTGTCCGCATCGATCTGAATCAAGCGAATGTGCTTGTATCCGAGTTTAATTTCAAATTCGTCACCTGGCTTTAATCCCATTTCCTGGGTATAATTTGCCCCGATCACGATCGAGCCATTCTTGTGAACGCTAGCTCGATAACTCGCTTCTCGCCCGCGTCCGTCTGCTTTCGACTTCTCTAGCTCAATGCCCTTAGCAGCTAATACTGCATCGTAAAACTCAGCCAGGTTAATCCGTGTTTCTCCACTCTTGCTGACGGTGAAGTAGCCGCAAAGCTTTGCAAGTTCTCTGCGCGGCAAATCACTGCCTTTGATTTTTTGAAGCAGACCTTTTCCTGTTAAGGGTGCTGTAGCTGTTTCTGCCATCGATCGAACCTCGCTTATTGGAATTTACTTATTTCAATTAAAACACATTAGATGAAGTTTGTTTCAGTGTCAATACTAAGAATTCTGAATATAAGATTATGGATTAATTACGGAGGTCTCAAAACCGGGGGTGCAAGTAAGGATACTTGAAGGGCGATCTATTTGCTGCTCGCTGCCCAAATGCTTCGATCGCCCTGCGAGCAATCGCGCGGGGAATTATTGCAAATTAAATGCTTTACTTTTTTATAGTAAAATCTGTTCCCTGCATTTACCAATTCCCGATCCAGTCTGCGCTCAAGATATAGCATTTTTTAAGGACGGTTAGGATATTCTGGAGCCCAAAATATTGCTGCGGCCGTATTTTCCTGCTTTTTACCCCCTCAGCTTCGCCTAGATAGCCTTGTTCCTTGTTCCTTCTTCCTTCTGCTATAAAAAGCAAGACAGCCATGAATGGAAATACCTAGAGCGTCGCTGCAAATCTGCCGTCAGCAATTACCGGTGCGGGGTTAACTTTTACCTCAACAAGACGAGGCAGCACTGGCGATCGATGTGAGTGTCAGCTACTTGTAAACCCGGTTTTTCGGGCACAAAATCCCTTCAAGACCCCAAATACCAAGGAGCAATCTTCTATTAAGGTGTTCGGCATATAACTTGCACAGAAAGCAGTCCGAGGAAGACAATCCGGTAAAAATTGCCAGAATTTTCAGGCCAGCGAGTAGAACGGGTTTTAGTCTAAGCCGTGCTCAAGGGGCGCGGCGGCAGAAAAATCCGGCGTTGCTGATTCTGGGTATGATTCATCAATTATGCGATCGCTACAACCTTGGGTAGGGGCAATTCATGAATTGCCCCTACCCAAGGTTTCATACCTCAATCCAGCAACGCCAAAAATCCCACAGTCGCGATCGGGGGAATAGTTTCGATCGCGCTCTTATTGATTCGCGACTCTTCACGGTTCGCTGCTTGCTCAGTAGAGTCCGAGAGGGCGATGAGTAAAAATCTTCTGGGTGCATCTCAATTTTTGCAAATATATTCGTAGGGGCTCTGGCACTGACGGCAGTAAATCTCTGGTTCTCACTAATAAATCGTCTGCCGTCAGTGCC
>JAJAYT010000136.1 GCA_026786085.1 Microcoleus sp. CAN_BIN18
TGACTTCAGAAACCCGGTTTCTTCCTAGATTCCCCGTTACTAAACAGAAAATTTCGTAGAAACCCGGTTTCTCGCCCGCTCGTCAACCGTGAAGCTGACTTCAGAAACCCGGTTTCTTCCTAGATTCCCCGTTACTAAACAGAAAATCTCGTAGAAACCCGGTTTCTCGCCCCTACGTTAAAGTCCTGACTGCAAAAAACAGTCAGGACTTTAATTTTTTATGCCTGAGTTTTAAGGATTAAAGTCTTGACTACAAAGCCTTAAATACTGGCCATCACTTCCCGCGCGGCTGCTAAAGTACGATCGACATCTTCCTCAGTATGAGCCAAAGAAGTGAATCCCGCCTCAAACTGCGAAGGAGCCAGATAAATACCGTGCTCCAACATTCCCCGATGAAAGCGGCCAAACTTTGCTACATCAGACTTCTTCGCATCATCGTAATTGTGAACTGGGCCGGCTGCAAAAAACAAGCCAAACATCCCGCTAATTTGCCCGCCACAAACCGCGTGTCCGGTTTCCTTCCCAATTTTCAGCAATCCGTCGGATAGTTTTTTCGTAATCCTGTCCAACTGTTCGTAAGTGCCAGGTTTTTGCAGCAATTCCAAAGTTTTAATCCCAGCAGTCATCGCCAAAGGATTTCCCGAAAGCGTACCAGCTTGATACACCGGGCCCGCTGGAGCAACCATCCCCATAATATCGCGCCGTCCGCCGTAAGCTCCCACGGGCAAACCGCCGCCAATAACTTTACCCAAAGTCGTCAAATCTGGGGTGACACCGAATCTTTCCTGAGCTCCACCGTAGGCGATGCGGAAACCGGTCATTACTTCATCAAAAACTAACAAAGCACCGTTATCTTTGGTAATTTCCCGCAAACCTTCGAGAAAACCCGCATCCGGTACAATAAATCCGGCATTCCCTACAACTGGCTCTAGCATCACGCCTGCGGTTTCGCCCGGATATTCGGCAAATAAAGCTTTGACTGCTTCTAAGTCATTGTACGGAGCGTTGAGGGTGTTGGCGGTAGTGGATTTTGGCACGCCCGGAGAGTCGGGAAGGCCGAGAGTTGCGACACCGGAACCGGCTTTTACCAAAAACATATCGGCGTGCCCGTGATAGCAGCCTTCAAATTTAATCAATTTATCGCGTCCGGTGAAGGCTCGCATCAGCCGCAAAACGGCCATGCAGGCTTCGGTGCCGGAATTGACAAATCTGACCATTTCAATGCTGGGAACGGCATCGATGACCATTTCGGCGAGCACGTTTTCCAACAGCGAGGGTGCGCCGAAACTCGTACCTTTTTCTAACGATTCGTGGAGGGCTTTGATGACTTCGGGGTGGGCGTGGCCGCAGATAGCCGGGCCCCAAGTACCCACGTAGTCTATGTATTGGTTGCCGTCAACATCCCAAATGTAGGCTCCTTTTACCCTGTCAAAGACGATGGGCTGTCCGCCTACGGATTTGAAGGCGCGCACGGGGGAACTGACACCGCCGGGCATCAATTTCTGGGCGGCGGCGAAAATTTCTTCTGATTTGGTCGTTTTCAAGGTTGTGGAAACCAATGTTTTCTCCTTAGTGAAGGTCTGTTGTTGGTAGGATACTTTTATAGCGACTTCAGGATAATGATTAGGTCGATTCAAGGAAACTATGTTAATTGATTTTAGGGTACAAACCAATGAGTAGCAATACTAGCTTGGCTTTTTTAGGCTCGATCGCACTAGCACTCCTAGCCCTAAAGTGTAATAATTTGTAAAATAGTTCTTGACAATTGGCCCATCACTTGCCCAATCTCCTCTCTTCTCTCTGTGTTCTCTGCGCTCTCTGCGGTTAATCAAAAAAAAATCTCCCACAGGAAAGCGTTAATTTATATGAAAAGCTGCAATAAAAGTATGTCTACTACTGATTTATCTAGTTTGAGCCGATCGATCCCAATTGAAAAGATTCGTTACGACGATCGCGGTTTAGTGCCTGCGATCGTCCAAGATTACTTAGATGGTACAGTGTTGATGATGGCGTGGATGAATCGAGAATCGCTGCAAAAAACCCTCGAAACTGGTCAAACTTGGTTCTGGAGTCGATCGCGCGCCGAATTTTGGAACAAAGGGGCGACTTCGGGACACATTCAAAATGTCAAAGGGCTGCGTTACGACTGCGACAGCGATGCTTTGCTGGTGACAGTCGAACAAGTCGGAGATATTGCTTGTCACACGGGTGAAAGAAGTTGTTTTCACCAAGTTGATGGGGAAATTTCAGCACCGCCGGGGGATATGTTATCTCAATTATTTGACGTGATTTGCGATCGGCGCGACAATCCTAATGAAACTTCTTATACTTGCAAGTTGTTCGAGGGCGGCGATAACAAGATTCTCAAGAAAATTGGTGAAGAGTCGGCGGAAGTTGTGATGGCTTGCAAAGATGATGACAAAGATGGAATTGCTGGAGAAGTTGCAGACTTATTTTATCACGCTTTGGTCGCTTTGGCTCACCATCAAGTTGACTTGAGAGAAGTTTATCGCAAATTGGGCGATCGCAGAAAATAATCGATAATTGCTAATGGGTTTGTAGTGAGGACTTCAGTCCTCTTCCTTAAAATACGCTCGACAACCTGCAAAACTAATACCAGTTTCAAAAAATCTGCCTGCAAAGATTAATTTACTGGTTGGTTTCGCGATGTGCTCCTAATATCATCTCAGGTCGATCGTTAATTAGTTCGTAGTGTGGGGGGTTTTTGGGGGGGGTTTTTTGGGGGGAAAAGGGACCCACGCGCCCGGGTTTTTTTGTTTGGGCATATGGGCGCCCGGCGGGAAAAA
>JAJAYT010000137.1 GCA_026786085.1 Microcoleus sp. CAN_BIN18
GAGGAAATTGGTAAAGCAGTGCATCTAAAGCTACAGTATTGCTAGCCTCGCCGAAAGGCCCGGCATTAAACCGCAATTCCCCTTCAGCGGTTTTGGTATTGTTAGTAGAAAAAGAACCCAAATTCAAAACTTGCAGTCGAGTTCTCAGCAAATCTTGGCCAGAAAAACTCGTGTCAAAGTTCAGACGAACCCTGCTGCCAAAAGCGGTAGTTGTATCAGCTTCGCGGCCCTCGGCATCATCTCCCCCAGCGATACCTGTCAAAGCAAATACTACTTCGCCGTTAAGTTTAGTTGTAGTCGAAAACTGATTTGCTTCTAATTCAGAGGTGCGCGCTTCCAAAGCATCGACGCGACCGCGCAAAGTTGCCAATTCTGCGGCAAATTCTTCTTGCAACCTTTGCAAAGAAGCTAAATCTTCTTTGGTTGCCAGATTTGTCGTACCGGCTTTAATCAGTTCGGTAACTTTATCCAAACAGGCGTTTAAACCGGCTGCGAACTCGTAGCGAGTCATTGCCCGGTTGCCGCGGAAAGTGCCGTCAGGATAGCCAGCTATGCAGCCGTAGCGCTCTACTAGGGATTGCAAAGCTTGGAACGCCCAATCTGTGGGGCGCACGTCGGAAAGTTGCGAAACTGAGGTTACTTGGCCGGCTGCATTTTCGCTGTCTTCTGCGCTGTATTGGTTGATTTGTTCTAAAAGATTTGATTGTGCTTGAGGTTGGGCGCTGGGAGGGGTTGATTGGGAAATCTCCTCGGGTTGTGCGGCAGGTTTTTGGACGCTTAAATTAGCCGGTGCGGCGGGTGGCGTTGCGCTTGTGTTGGCGGGCGCGACTGCGGGGATTTCCTCTGCGACGGGTTGTTGGGCGCTTAAGTCGGCTGCTGCAACTGCGGGTGGCGTTGCGCTTGAGTCGGCTGCAACTGGGTTTTCCGGCGCTTTTGTCTGTTCGGTAACTGGGGTTACTGTTGCTTCTAGGTTTTCTTGATCAATAGTTTCTACAGTCAAGTTAGTAGCTAGTGACGTTGGTTCGGCTGTCACCGCTGCTGTTTCAGGCTGTACCTGCTCGCTGGCAGCACCTGCTAATTGCAATTGATTGGCTGGAGCTACCGGGGCTATTTCTACTGGTTGCTCTGCTGCTAGGGCTGTCGAAGATACGACTAAACTTGCTGCTAATACAGCAGGACTGACTAAAAGTCCTTTCCACAAAAATTTGGACATTTTTTCCTCACACCATGTTAGTTCGATCGCCCTTTCCAACAATTCAGTCGATCGCAAATCCCCTACAGTATTCCGTCTAATAGCATTTTTTGTCAACAATTGGGCGGATTTTTACCGCAGATTGCGGTTTTGCTGTCCCTGATTTCACAAAAAACCCGTTTATTCCCAAAATCCTTAGCTGGAGCTAGATACTTGCGTAGAAACCCGGTTGGTGGCTCGATAGTTCGTAAGTAATTGCTCAGTAAGACTAATATTGACAGAACTGGCGCAAATAAATCGTTCGATCGACTACATAAAAGTGAAAAAACTCAAATACGCCCTAGTTCACGAATGGTTGACACCGGACGCTACCGGCGGTTCAGAACTCGTAGTGCAGGAAATCCTCAAATACATAGACGAGGCAGATGTCTATGCCCTCATCGACTTTGAATCGGCCAATCCCGAAAGCTATCTTTTCGGGCGACAGATTGGCACAACATTTTTGCAGCATTTTCCCAAGGCCCGCAGCGGCGTGCAAAAATATTTGCCATTTCTGCCGATCGCGATCGAGCAACTAGACCTGCGACAATACGACATCATCCTCTCATCCTCCCACGCCGTCGCCAAAGGCATCCTCAGCAGTCCCCAGCAACTGCACGTTTGCTACTGCCATACACCCATGCGCTACGCTTGGGACTTAACTTTTGACTATTTACGCAGCAGCAAAGCCGGACGGGGCATCCCAGGCCTGCTGACGCGATATTTGTTGCACCGACTCCGGCAGTGGGATGTAATTTCTGCCAACCGCGTCGATTATTTCATCGCCAACTCCCAACACACCGCGCGCCGAATTTGGCGATGCTACCGGCGGCGGGCCCAGGTGATTTATCCGCCCGTAAATATCCAGCGATTTTCCTTGATGCGGCAAAAACAAGACTTTTATGTCACAGTGTGCCGATTGGTAAGCTACAAAAACGTAAGTGCGATCGTCCAAGCATTCAATCAACTTGGGCATACTCTGATTGTCATCGGCACCGGCCCAGAATTAGAAATGATTCGGCAAATCGCCAAACCCAACGTGCAACTACTCGGCTGGCAGCCCGCCGAAGTAGTTGAAAAGTACATGGCAGAAGCCAAAGCCTTTGTCTATGCAGCTTGCGAAGATTTTGGCATAGCTTTAGTAGAAGCTCAAGCTGGCGGCACACCCGTAATTGCCTATGCAGCAGGCGGCGCTTTGGAGACAGTGCTCGACATTCGCCAACACCCAGAAACAGGGACAGGTTTATTTTTTCCATCCCAAACCGCCGCTGCAATAGTCGAAGCCGTCGAGGAATTTGAGCAGTTGCAAGGAAAATTTCAGCCGGAAATGGCACGGTTGCACGCCGAAAAGTTTGCCCCCGAAGTCTTTGAGCAGCGCTATCTGGCTTTTGTCGAACAGTGCTATCAGGAATTTAAATCCGGCGATTTTTCCAAGTCTGGGACTTGAGAAGGACAGAGGGGGAGAGTGGGACACTGGGAAAATATTCCTTCTGGCTTCATAATCCCTGAAAACCGCTCTACATAAGTACCTTGTCCATTCTTCCTTCTTCCGACTTCCCTCGGACTTCTTCCTTCTTCCCTCTTCTGAATGCAGAAAATTGAGTATTTGAAACATAATTCACAGAACAAAGCGTCTTGAGGCTTTATGATCATGACTGTGTGTGGTGTGAAGTGAAGGAGTAAGATGACTGCCGACAGCCAACTAATCTCCGGCAAGGTAATTCGAGCAATCGCGAGACGCGGTTTTGCGCCTATCCTCGACGGAGATAGACGCATCAGTCGTTCTCTAGAGAGACTCGACGGAGAACTTTTCAAGCGGTTATTTGACATTCTCTTTTCCTTATCGGTTCTGATCCTGTTTGCTCCGGTTTACCTGCTTTTGGCTCTCTCAATCGCCTTAAGCTCGTCCGGGCCTATCTTTTACGTACAGGAACGAGTAGGCAAAAACCGTAAAATGTTTTATTGCCTTAAATTCAGAACGATGGTGGAAAATGCGGACGACATATTGCTGGAAATCATGGAAAAATCTCCGCATTTGCGTCAAGAGTTTGAGGACAATTTCAAACTGAAACAAGACCCTCGAATTACCTGGATTGGAAGATTTTTACGAATGACCAGTTTAGACGAGTTCCCCCAGTTTTGGAATGTTTTAAAAGGAGATATGAGCGTCGTCGGGCCGAGACCTTTAGTTGAAGAAGAACTGCCGAGATACGGCCGTCACATCAACAAAATTCTCACCATTAGACCTGGAATTACAGGCCTATGGCAAGTTTCCGGTCGCAACGACATTCCCTATCCCCAGCGAGTCCAGATCGACCTCTATTACGCCAATGACAAAAACCTTTGGATGGATATGTGGATTGTTTTCAAAACAATTGGAGTTGTGATTTTTCCCAAAAATAACGGCGCATATTAATTATTGTCCGCAGTCAGCAATCGGTAGTTAGTTTTGTTTGTTACTGACCGCTGATGCTGACTACTGACAGCAAGCTGCAAACTCTTTGCTAAAACTAAACACTTCCTTGATGCCGATCGAAGAATTGTAAGTTAACCTAGAGCTGAAGAATACGATCGGCAGGCAAAAACAACCTCTGTCCGAAACGTCAAACGCGAATTAACACAGCCTGTCAAAGGAAAATCAGATGACGCAACGCAAGCGAGCGCTAATAACAGGTATTACAGGTCAAGACGGCTCCTATTTGACTGAATTCCTGCTAGAGAAAAACTATGAAGTTCATGGTATTATCCGGCGAAGTTCTAGTTTCAATACCGATCGCATTGACCACATCTATGTCGATCCTCACAGCGAGGGTGCACGGCTGTTTCTGCAC
>JAJAYT010000138.1 GCA_026786085.1 Microcoleus sp. CAN_BIN18
CTTATATGGGGCTCATCAATTAATGGTTATGGACGAGGTAGAGATCT
Organism: Microcoleus sp. CAN_BIN18; assembly: GCA_026786085.1. Lineage (GTDB taxonomy): Bacteria > Cyanobacteriota > Cyanobacteriia > Cyanobacteriales > Microcoleaceae > Microcoleus. Next base: position 48 of record JAJAYT010000138.1, read on the forward strand.
TACAGCTAATGAAGGTGAACAGATTCAGAAGCAAGTTTCTACAATACAAACTTTATTGGGATCTAAAATAAATTTGGCTAGGGCTGATAAAAACACCATAATAAAACATTGCGAAAAAATTCTTGACCATCTTGAAAACGAAAGTGAGTAAAGTGAGTTAAAGTCTATGTAGGGTGCATCTTTCTATCATGCTTAGTCAAAGGATTATGGTTTACAATCAAGTTGTACTACTATGAAGCACTCTTCCAAAATGCTTATGCCCATCCAATTTCGGTTTCATCCAGAGAAAGCTATTGAAGCAGCAGCAGTGTTCTTAAAGCTGCACGATCGGCCTATGAAATATTTAGGCTTACTGAAGATGCTTTACATAGCTGACCGTATTGCATTGAAACGCATAGATCAACCGATTACTGGCGATCGTTATGTATCTATGGATTATGGCCCCGTCCTCAGTGGTGTTTATGACCTGATCAAGGGGAAGCCCATTGATAATGCCTTACCTCTCTGGTCTAAGTTCATTGCCACGAGAAATGAACATAATGAACATCTTGTTTCCCTGTTGAACGATCCAGGGAATGCAGATATTTGCGAAGAAGAGGAGGAAATCATTCAAGAGGTTTATCAAGCTTTTGGGCATCTCGATCCTTTTCTGGTTGCTGAGTGGACTCATGACCTTCCAGAATGGCAAGAACCTCACGGTTCAGCCATTCCGATTGCTGTAGAGGATATTCTAAAAAATGTGGGTAAGAGTGACGAAGAAATAGGTGAAATTCAGGAGTCAGCCATCCGAGAGGCATATCTAGATGGGGTTTTGATGGGTAACAGTGACGAGGAAATAGCCGAAATTCAGCGGTCAGCCATCCGGGAGGCATATCTAGATGAGGTTTTGAATGGCTAGCATCATCATTAATTTGGGAGATGCTTTTTTGCTGGATACACCTCCTAACAGTGAACATCTATATATTGCCATTGCACAAACTTCTGAAAGCAGCTATCTCTTCGTTAACGTCACTAGCCGCAGACCTAATTCTGAAGATGCCTGTATTCTCCTACCAGGTTCTGGTGTGCCAAGCTTTATAATCCGTGAGTCTGTGATAGCTTACCAATTTGCTCGTGAGATAAATGCTACTGAACTAGCTGGATTAATTACTGCTGGTAGTCCTATTCCAAAAGGATCTTGTTCAGTGGCTGTTCTGGCACAGATCCAGCAGGGTGGTTTGGTTTCCAAGCGGTTGAAGAATAGGTATAAAGTCGCCCTCAAAGGTTTCTTGGGAATATCGTGAAATTTTGTTGAGCGTTTAGTTCTGGAAACCTGAAATCTAACATTCCGATCGCGAATTTATGAGTTGTGAATCTGAGGAGGACTAATGTTAGATATTGCATAAAACAGAAGTAGAGGAAATTGTGCAATGGATAAACTAATCGAGTATCCCAAACTAATCAAGCGTATTTTGACCGAGTATATAGAATTGTGCAATAATCGCCCTTCCCAACAAGACACCGAAACATTCCTGATTGCAGACGAACAAAACGGTCATTACATCTGGATGAACCTGGGCTGGCCAAAGGGCGATCGCCTTACGGGGATGACAGTCTACGTTCGCCTGCGCGATCGCAAATTTTGGATCGAGGAAGACTGGACAGAATATGGGATTGCAACGGATTTAGTAGAAGCAGGAGTTCCCAAGGAAGATATCGTGTTGGCATTTCACGAGCCGGAAATGCGGCAATACACAGATTTTGCAGCCGCTTCGTAGCACATTTATGGTAAAATTAACAGAACATACTATAAACAATAAACTTTATTCAGATGTTTGCTCTATGGCGATGCACACCGAAACTTACTAATTGTCAACTATCAACTACAAATTACCAATGTCACAATTACTTGAACGAATCACATTAAATCCCAAACAGTGCGGTGGCCGCCCATGTATTCGCGGCATGAGAATTCGAGTTTCTGATGTCTTGGATCTATTTGCAGCAGGGCTGAGTGCTGAACAAATTGTGGAGGAACTACCAGACTTAGAAATGGACGATTTGAGGGCTGCACTTGTATATGCTGCACGTAAACTGAATCATCCTGTGTTGGTTGCATGACTACTATCTGGATTGATGCACACTTATCGCCTGCGATCGCAACTTGGATTACCAGCACATTTGGAATTACAGCAGTAGCTTTACGCGATCTGAGTTTGAGAGATGCTGAATATCCCGAAATCTTTGAGGCAGCGAAATCTCAAGCAGTGATATTTATGACTAAGGATAGCGATTTTGTGGATTTAGTTGAGCGTCTAGAAGCACCACCAAAGATTATTTGGTTAACGTGCGGAAATACGTCAAGTGTTCGGCTACGTGAAATCCTGATTTCGACTTTACCAAACGCACTGGAACTCCTACGGACAGGCGAGAAGTTGGTAGAGATTAGCATTCCCAATAGCGATCGACTCAAATCGTCGTAACTGAGAGTAGAATTGAGTCTCTAGTTTCCATATAGCAACCCCGCTTTGAGCCAGATTCAAATCTTAAACTTACAAAACCTTAGCCAGGGACTCCCTGCGATTACACCTGCTTTTGGAGCCGCGATCGCAGAAGCAGGTGCGATTTGTCTAACCGATGAAGCTCACCAACCAGGAGTAACACTTGAAGTTGAGGGAGAATTTTCTGCCGCGTTCAAATTAGATTGGCAGCCAGTCACCGAGCAAACCCGAAGATGTTGGAATGACGAAGAATACACGACTGAGCAGGCTGCTTATGGAATCGCATTCCTGTTAATTCTGCAATTAACAAATCTCACAGTCATTGAACGCTCTCGCAAAGGAACTGGATTTGACTATTGGTTAGGAAGTCAAAATTCAGCTACCACGTGGCCATTTGAGCGAATGGCGCGCCTAGAGGTTTCTGGAATTCGCAAAGGCAATCGAAGTCAAATCAATGCTAGAGTAAAGCTGAAAACGGAACAAACCCGCATCTCAGACGCACAAGGCTTGCCAGCGTATATCATTGTAGTAGAGTTCAGCCGACCGATTTCTATTATTGGTGCCAAGCAAAATCCTGAAGGAACCGTACTTTAAATGAGCCAGATTCAATCGCTCCACCAACAAGCAATGGATTTAGCCGAAGCAGCGGCAGTCGCCCGCTTAAGAGGTGCGTTGGAGTTGGCTGCACAATTCACACGCCAAGCCTTTGAGCAAGAAACTAAGGCCGCAGCCTTAATCGCTAGCACCCTTGATGCTGAACCCACTCGTTCTGTGCTTCACCGCAGCGCAGCATCTTTAGCGATTGAATGTGGCGAATTACGAATGGCAGAACGTCTAATTGCAACCGCGTTATCTGGCAATCCCCCTCTAGAAATTGCTGAAGAACTTAAAGATTTATTCATCCAGATCAACTTGAGCCAATATCTGAAGCGTCAAGGAATCCACATCGACATTCAAGAATTGCGAGGACTGGTAAATCAATAGCACTCGTTAGCAAAACTACTAATTAAGTGCGGATATTCTCAAGAAAACTGGCAACAATTAGAAACAGATATTCGTAGCTGTCACCTACCTGTAGATGTTGATTTCATTAAAGAAACAGCCTACGGAATCCGATATGAAATCAGTGCCGAGCTTTCTACACCTATGGGCAGACAACTTCTTGTCAGGACTGTTTGGCAAATAGATACAGGTACAGATTTTCCCCGTTTGATTACATTGATTCCTGATTAAGAAATTTACCAGAGAACGCTATGAATTACGAACTTTATTCAGATGTTATCTTACTAGACGATCGCCCTGACGAAGGACTCTATGCCGGTGATATCGGTACAGTGGTAGAACAACATGACGTTGAAGGACTAGAAACAGGTTACAGCGTTGAGTTCTTTGATATGCTGGGAAACACTGTAGCAGTTATCACTCTGCCTGGAAGTTTTTTGCGATCGCCCACGGGTGCAGACAGACCTACAGTGAGACTTGTTAATAGTTTAGCTGCGTAAGTACAGGAAGCAGTAGTTGACTATGAATCAAGAATTTTGGAACCAGATCAAATCCAAGTATCAACTTGGAAAACTAATCTACGGCAAAGTTGAATTTCATAAACCTTTTGGAGTCTTTATCAATCTTGGCGATGCAGAGGTAAAAGGGCTTATTCAAATTTCAGACTTTCTCGATACAGGCTCGATGACACCAGAAATGTATCCTGATGTTGGTTCGCCTGTCGGTGCAGTTGTCATTGGCTACACTGAAGACGATCGCCAACAAGTCTGGTTGAGCGTTAAACCCAGCGTGCTACAAAAATCTCTTGTCAAGTTAAAAATTCCTGTTGCAAATCAATTATGACGCAGAGAGACTATGAAAGCAATTGAAACCACCGGGCAAATTGACAATCGAGGGCGACTTTTTCTCGATCGCCCCCTTGCCCTTGTCAACCACAGCCACGTTCGGATTATTGTCTTAGTGCCAGAAGACACTGACATCGATCCAGATGATGACCCCATCGAAACCGTCCTCGAAGGGCTTCAGCAAGGCTTCCATGAAGCAATTACCGGACAAACTCTCCCTTTGTCTCAACTGTGGGACGGCATCAATGACAACTGATCCACAACCGATCGCAATTCAAGTCACCGCTGAATTGCTGCTGGGGAAACCGTGTTGAGATATCTAGAAAACATCAGAACGATCGCTAAATGCACGTTATCAGTCGGAAAAAATTAAGAGAATACTGCAAAAATCACGCTGATTCCTGCGAAGCGCTCGATGACTGGTATAAAATTGCTAGTAAAGCAGTCTGGGCTAATCTTGTAGAAGTTCAATCTGTTTATCCCAAAGCTGAATCCGTTGGAAATTTTACTGTTTTGAATATTAAAGGAAATAAATATCGGTTAATCCTGAGTATTAACTATGAAAAGCAAATGATTTATATAAAATACATTTTAACTCACGCGGAGTATGACAAGGAGAACTGGAAAAATGACTGTTACTTTTGATACACATACTTACAGCAACTTGCTCTCCAAATATCAGCCTCGAATTATCAAAACAGAAGAGGAAAACGAGATTTTTTTGGAAATTGTTGAAGAATTAATCTCTCGTGCAAATCTGAATCCAGAAGAAGATGCGCTGCTAGAACTATTGGTAAAACTGATTGAGGATTTTGAAGATAAGCACTATCAAATTAATGCCTCAACACCACAGTCAAGGCTGCTGCATTTGATGGATGCCCGAAGTCTGGAACCAGCGGATTTAGTCGAAATTCTGGGGTCGAGTGAGGCTGTATTTGACGTAATTTGCGATCGGCTAGAAATCACTAAGCAACAAGCTGAGGCTTTGGGGAAGTTTTTTCACGTCGATCCGGGGTTGTTTCTGTTTAATTAGGCGATCGCCCCAACTACACAACCGATCGCAATTGAACTCATCCCCGAATTGCTATTGGACTACTCGTGCGATATAATGTTATCACTCAATTATGAAATAGTAATACAAAAAAAAAGGATAATTATGACCGTCGAACAAGCCATTTTAGAAAATGTGAAGGTCTTATCGCCAGACCAGCAACAAGAAGTATTAGCCTTTATCAAATTCTTGCAGTCCGATAAATGGGAAAATATCTATAAAGGACGCTTCAAAGAACTCCAGCAAGAAATTCGTCTGGGAATGGATGCTGCCGAACGAGGTGAAGTAA
>JAJAYT010000139.1 GCA_026786085.1 Microcoleus sp. CAN_BIN18
AATTGGGAATTGGGCATTGGGAAGAGGGAAGAGGGAATTGGGAATTGGGCATTGGGCATTGCTCTCCCATTCTTCCTTCTTCCCTCTTCCTTCTTCCTTCTTCCCTCTTCCTTCTTCCTTCTTCCTTCTTCCCTCTTCCTTCTCCCTTCTAATAAAGTCGGCTCAAAACGTAATCTGCCAAGTCAATCAAAGCTTGGCGGGATTCGGACTGGGGTAGCGCAGCCAAGTATTCGACAGCTTGATGTGCGTGATTTGTGGCTAGTTCTCGCGATCGCTCTATGCCTTTAGAATCTTCTACCAGTGCCAAAGCCTGCTCTATATCTCCTTCTTGAGCGAACTCGCGTTCTATGAGAACTTCCAAGTAAGGCTTTTCTTCTAGGGCAAATAGCACTGGCGCTGTTAGATTACCGCTGATCAGATCCGAGCCTGCGGGTTTCCCCAAAGTTTCTGTTGAAGCGGTGAAATCTAATATATCATCTACTATTTGGAATGCCAAACCAATGTTGCGACCGTAGTTATACAAATCGTCTGCTATTTCCGCTGAAACCTCGCTCAAACAGCCGGCTGCTTTGGAACTGTTGGCGATTAAAGAGGCTGTTTTGTAATAACTTTTTTCTAAGTACGCTTCGATCGACAAACTGGTGTCAAATCCATTTAGTCCCTGTTGAATTTCCCCCTCAGCTAAATCCATAATTACTTCTGAAAGCAGTTTGACTACTGGTAGGTTGTCCAGATTTGCCAAATGCCAACTCGATTGAGCAAACAGAAAATCTCCCGCCAATACTGCCACTCGGTTGTTAAACCGACTGTGTACCGTCGGTACTCCCCGCCTCAGATCCGATTCGTCCACTACATCGTCGTGGACTAGACTAGCCGTGTGGATCATTTCGGTGATTTCCGCTAGTCGGCGGTGTTTTTCGGTGATTTCCCGATCGGGCATTGTCGCCTTGGCCATCAACAAGACTATTGCGGGTCTCACCCGTTTTCCCTTTGTGCCGAATAAGTATTCCGCAGCCGCGTACAAGATGGGATGACGGGCACCGACTAACTGTTTCAAGTTTTCTGTCAACAGTTGCAGGTCTTCTTCAACCGAGGAAAATAGGAAAGTGCTAGAGATCATGGATACGCCGACTCAAGCCGTAAAGTAACAAAATTTTACATATCATATCTTTATTTTAAGGTAATTCTCTGCAATAGGGAAGAGAAATCTAGGCGATCGGCAGTTATTTGTTGTCTGCCACCAGCTAGGACTCGCCCAACTGCCAGAGGCGGGTAGCCGACTGTCAGAGGGGTTGCCCCTATTGTATCGAATTGTTAAGCACACTGCCAAAAAATCTCTAAATCCCAGAAATCCTGTGTTATGATCAGCGTTAAGGATTTAAACAATTCCATACATTAAGTACAAGCTGTATTTTACGAGCTGTATTTTACAAGCTGTATTTTACGAGCTGTATCTCATTCTGTACTTCATCCAAACTGGCAGGCAGCTTTTAGGTCGCTGTAAGAGTTTCGTAGGGCCAGCCTGGTGAGTCGATCGCAGCAAAAATTTCTGGGACAGATTTTTAGTTTCTTGCGGCTAAAAGTTTTCAGAAGTCAATACTAGCGTATCTTATGTGCACAGTAGCTCAAAGCAGCTAAAGTGGATAGTTTTTGGCTGTTTAAGCATCTGTAAAGCAATAAATGATTATTGACCGGGAACGCCTAAATGTTCCCCCAGGTTTGATCTGGAAAAACAGCCTTCAGAACCAAGGTACAGTCTTGGGTGCTGACTTAATGTAGTAGGTCTTGAACTTGTCCTCCTCCTCCTCCTCCTCGTCCTTGACTTTTGGTTCTAATTATGATTTATCGCGATATTCCTCTAATTATTCCGATTCTGGCCGCCGGTTATGTAATGACTATTTATGTATTGTTGATGTTGGCCGAACGCACCTCTAAAATAACTAGATTGGGCGAATAGTCCACTGCACGAGATCGATCGACTCACCGCGAAGAGAGTTCCGAATACTCAATAATAACCCTGTCTTGAATGCTTACGCACAAAGGCAGGGTTATTTGATGTGAGATTGGAGATTTGAGATTTGCGAATGATTGATGAAGCTCGTGGTTGAGAGCTTACTGTTGCTGAATTCGGGTATGATACGGGCAAAAATACGAGAGGGGAGCCGCAAATGATTTCTGGGATTTTGATGGGGAATTGGAACATCTCCAAATTTGAGATAATGAATTAGTAATTTAATTGAATACCCTAGCATTTGTTCACACTTAGAATAACGGCGTTGCTGATTTACGGTAGGAACGGCTAAATATGCAAATCATAAAAACCATTGTCCACAAAGCTTCTGGATTTTTGCCTGGTTCTTTTTCATACCCTGATTAAGCAACGCCAATTGTCTTTTGCATTTGACGCAAATAGAATTCTGTTTACCTTTTTGGTGACAATTTTTATTATATGAGTTGACTTACATGAGCGGGTATTGCATAATATTGCTTTTAAATGTGTGTTATTTTTGACGCTTGGAGGACAACTTTATCATACCTTAGTTCAGCAACGCCTTAACTCTTTATTATAACCAACTCAAACAGGGAGTAGAAGTTGTCAGGAATTATCAAGATGGACTGCCTGAATTACTATGCTATCCAGACGAACTAAATCAAGTTTGGACAAATCTGATTCACAATGCTTTACAAGCGATGGACAATTGCGGAGTTTTAACGCTAGAGGTGAGAGCAGAGAATGAGAGCCTGCTGATGGGCGTCACTGATAGCGGCAAGGGAATTCCCCCGGAGATTTTGCCGCGAATATTTGAGCCGTTTTTTACCACAAAACGCCCGGCGAAGGTAGCGGCTTGGGACTAGATATTGTTAAGAAAATTATCGAAAAACATTCGGGTAAAATAAAAGTAGTATCCGCGATCGGTCAAACGACCTTTACCGTATCAATGCCGATCGTCATTTAGCTGGCGTAGCACTAGAAATCATACCAATGCACGACCAAAATGCAACTCTAGATAGATGTCAGACCTCGACATAAGTAAGCGTGCAGCCCTTGTAAAATCTCAGATATAAAATGGTATTAATTGCTGAAAATATCCAGGAGTTGTAAACAGTGAACGAACAATTACAAAAAGAAGCGCTTCGGAGAACCGAAGTAGAGGAACAGTTGCGGCTTTTAAATGAAAATTTAGAAGCACAAATTGAACGTCGAACTTTAGAATTAATTAATGCTAACAGTCAGTTAAAAAAGGAAATACAAGACCGCGCCACCGCTGAATCTGAAGTCCGCCGCCTCAATACCGAACTCGAACAGCGAGTGCAAGAGCGCACGGCTCAACTCGCAGCCAGCAACGAAGAATTGCAGCAAGAAATTTGCGATCGCAAATTGCTAGAACAAAAACTGCACTTTTCTGAAACCAAAGTCCGCGCAGTTTTTGAAGCGATGACAGACATCGTTCTCGTGCTAGACGTTGACGGCAATATAGAAGTTTTGCCGACAAATACGGCGGTGTTTTGCGATCCTGATTGCGATATAGTTAGCATCACGATCGAACATTTTTTTGACGACGACAACCCAGACGATTGGTGGAGGCTAGTTCGACAAGTGTTAGAAACGCAACAAACGCTCAATTTTGACTACAGCTTAACAGTTGGCGGTCGCGAAATTTGGTTTTCCGCCTGCATTTCTCTGTTCTCAAAAGATGCAGTTATTTGGGTTGCTCGCAACATCAGCGCCCGCAAACTAGCAGAGTCAGCGCTGTCCCAAAAAAATACAGAATTAGCTCATACGCTCGAAGAACTAAAACGCACTCAACAAGAACTGATTCAATCTGAAAAAATGGCAGCCCTCGGACAGTTAATTGCCGGAGTTGCGCACGAAATTAACTCTCCTTTAGGGGCGATTCGCTCCTCAGTGCAGAATATCGCCGACTTTTGGGCAGAACAATTGCAGCAGTTGCCGATATTTTTCAAGCAACTATCCCCGGAACGGCAGCAGGATTTTTTTGCGCTGCTGCACAAGTCAAGTCAAGAAACAGACACCTTATCTAGTAAAGAAAAACGTCAGTTGAAAAAAAGTTTACAACGGCAATTAGAAGCAGAAAAAATTGACGACGCCGACAGCCTTGCCTGTACTTTATTAGATATTGGTATCTGCAATAATGTAGAACCTTTTTTACCTTTGTTGAAAGACCGCGAAAGTCCAAATATTTTACAAATCGCCTATGAATTTGCTACAGTACAAAAAAGCACTAAAAATATTGCTACTGCGACAGATCGGGCAGCTAAAATTGTTTTTGCTTTAAAAAGCTACTCTCGTTACGACCAGTCGGGTTCAAAGGCGATCGCGAATATTACCGACGGCATTAATACTGTTTTAACGCTTTACCACTACCAAATTAAACACGGTGTGGAAGTAGTCAGAAACTATGGTACTGATTTGCCCTCTGTGCTATGCTATCCTGATGAACTAAATCAAGTTTGGACAAATTTGCTTCACAATGCTTTACAAGCGATGGGCAACAAAGGAGTGTTGAAAATTGATGTCAAACACCAAGATAACGCGATATCAGTCAGTATTACCGACAACGGCCCCGGCATTCCCCCAGAGATTATGCCGAGAATTTTTGACCCGTTTTTCACGACTAAACCTCCAGGAGAAGGCACTGGTTTGGGATTGGATATTGTTCTGAAAATTATTGAAAAACATCAAGGTAAACTGCAAGTAGAAAGCGTGCCAGGTCAAACAAAATTTACTGTATGTTTGCCCATTAAAATCACTGATGGCAATTAAAAGCCTGGGTTTAAATGCCCTGAATAATCAAATAGAAGTGAAAAAAATATGCCCAAACCAGTAATTTTGTGTGTTGACGATGAAGTTGTAATCTTAAACAGTTTAAAAATCCAACTTAAAAAAGAATTTGGCGATACTTACCTCTATGAAGTAGCAGAAAATGCCGATGAAGCTCTGGAAATTATCGAGGAAATTCAAGAAGAAGATGAAAGCGATATTTTGGTTATAGTATCTGACTGGTTGATGCCGGGTATTAAAGGAGATGAATTTTTGATCCTGGTTCATCAAAAATATCCGAAGATTGTGAAAGTCATGCTAACCGGGCAAGCCGACGCAGTAGCAATAGAACGGGTGAAAGAGCAGGCAAATTTGCACCGCTGTTTGTACAAGCCGTGGGATGGCCAAGAATTAGTAGAAACTATAAAATCTGGTTTGGCAAAAATATGAACAATAAACCTGTGATTATTTGCGTGGATGACGAACCGATTATCCTTGAAAGTTTGAAAATTGAGTTAAAAAAAGCCCTGGGAGAAGAACATTTATTAGAAACCGCTGAAGGCGGCGAAGAGGCTTTAGAGTTAATAGATGAATTGCTGGCAGAGGGCTGCGAAATCGTGGCCGTGATTTCTGACTATCTGATGCCCAATATCAGAGGGGACGAATTGCTGAAGCAGATTCACAGAATTTTGCCAAAAACTATCAAAATTATGCTGACGGGGCAAGCAGACCTCGAAGCTGTGGCGAATACTATTAAATATGCTAAATTGTACCGCTACATATCGAAGCCTTGGCAGTCAGAAGATTTGAAGTTGACCTTAAAAGAAGCGGTCAACAGCTATTTTATGGAGAAGCAATTAGCTGAACAAAATGCTCAACTCCAAAAGCTGAATCAAGAATTGGAAAGTTTAGTTGAGGAACGGACTGCACAATTGCGCTTGTCTGAGGAAAAGTTTGCTAAAGCTTTTCGTTCTTCTCCCAACCCGATTACTATTGCTAGACTTAAAGACGGTCGTTATTTAGAAGTTAATGAGGCTTTTTGCCAGACAATCGGTTATTCGGCAGCAGAAATTATCGATCGCACGGCGCTTGATTTGAATCTGTGGGAAAGTACACAAGCCCGCGCCGATTTGTTCAAAATGTTAGACGACAATAAAATTGTTCGCAACTACGAATTTGATTGGCGCACTAAAACTGGGGAACTCAGAACCGGGCTGCTGTCTGCTGAAATCATTGACATTCATGGCGAAACCTGTGTGATTTCTGTGATTCAAGATATTAGCGATCGCAAATTGGCAGAAGAAAAACTCCGGGCGGTAGCAGCTTCTTTAGCAGCAGCGCAAAGAATCGCCCGCGTCGGCAATTGGGAATGTAATTTTTCGGCCGATACAACTACTTGGTCGGAAGAATTATCTCAGATTTTTGGTTTCGATTCAACCCAGGCTGCGCCCACACTCACTGAGTTTCGGCAATACGTGCATCCCGACGATCGCCAAAAGTGGCAAATAGCGATCGACGCTGCTATTGCTAGCGGGGAATCCTACACTTTGGAATATCGCATCCTGCGACCGGAATCGACAATTGCTGCGGATAATTGCCCGTCACAAACAAGTGAAGGCGGCTTCATCCGCTACATCGAATCCAGAGGAGAAGCAGTTGTCAACGAACAAGGGAAACTGACAAAACTCTTCACAACTTTGATGGATATTACCCCCCGCAAGCTGGCAGAAATAGCCCTAGCAGAGAGCGAAGAAAAATACCGTCATTTAGTTGAAACTTCCCAAGATATTATCTGGTCTTGCGATGCTGAAGGACACATTACTTTTGTAAACCAAGCAGTCAAACAAATCTACGGTTACGAACCTGAAGAAATGCTCGGCTGTTCTTTTGGCTATTTTTTAGCGCCAGCACAAATAGACCGAAACAGAGAACTTCAGCAGCGATTGCTGACTGGAGATGCTGTGTTTCAGTACGAAAGTATAGTATTAGGAAAAGACGGCAGGCAGATTGATGTCAATACGAAGGCGATCGCACGATTGGACGCAGAAGGAAATATCACTGGCACAACAGGCACGGCTAGCGACATTACTGAGCAAAAACAAGCAGAGATAGCCCTGCAAAAAGCCAAAGAAGAAGCCGACAGAGCCAACAATGCGAAAAGTGAATTCCTCTCGAATATGAGCCACGAATTGCGAACTCCCCTCAACGCAATTATGGGTTTCACCCAACTGCTGGCCCGCTCCGCAGCCCTCGGTGCCGACCAACAGCAATACTTAGAAATTATTAGCCGCAGCGGGGAACATTTGCTCGTTCTGATCAACAATATTCTGCAAATGTCAAAAATTGAAGTCGGGCTGGTAACAGTTAATAACAGCACCTTCGACTTGCACAGAATGCTAAAAAATACTGAAGAGATGCTGAAGCTGCCAGCAGAAAAAAAAGGGTTGCAGTTAATTTTTTATTCCACGCCAGACCTACCTCAATATGTAGAAACAGATGAAAGCAAGTTGCGCCAAGTATTGATTAATGTGGTGGGAAATGCTATTAAGTTTACCGCGGAAGGTGGTGTTAATTTAAGAATCAAACATGAGCTGTTGTCAAATAAAAATTACGGAGAGATTGCGCTCATTGACAATTGCTGTTTGCTATTTGAAGTTGAAGACACAGGGCCGGGAATTTCGGCGGAAGAAATGGACAATTTGTTTAAACCTTTTGCGCAAACAGAAAGCGGGAGAAAAGCTCAAGAAGGAACCGGTTTGGGCTTGCCGATTAGCAAACAGTTCGTGCAGTTAATGGGAGGGAACATCACGGTGACAAGCAGCGTCGGTCGCGGCAGCATTTTTAGATTTGATGTTACAGTTTCGCTCCCTAATGCAGTGGAAATTCAGGTGGCTCAAACAGCCCGCCGTGTTGTGGGTCTCGAACCCGGACAGCCGGAATACCGCATTTTAGCTGTTGACGATCGCCTGGAAAGCCGTTTGCTGTTGGTGAGAATGCTGTCATCGCTCGGTTTTGCTGTGCGGGAAGCTGAAAATGGTGTTCAAGCTGTGGAAATATGGTCGAGTTGGGAACCTCATTTGATTTGGATGGATATGCGGATGCCGGTGATGGATGGCTACGAGGCTACTAAACGGATTAAAGCGCATTTGAAGGGTCAAGCAACGGTGATTATTGCTTTGACGGCGAGTGCTTTTGATGAGGAGCGCTCGGTGATTTTGTCTGCTGGTTGTGATGATTTTGTCGCGAAGCCTTTTCGGGAGCAAGTGATTCTGGAAAAGATGGCTAAGTATCTGGGAGTTCGCTATGTTTACGATCGAGAAGCTTCACTAAGTTCTGATGCTGTGGCCTCCGGTGAGGGTTCCGCGCACACTGGAACGGCCCCTTTGCCTTTTACGCTGAATGCTTCATTTTTTGAGGCTATGCCGCCCCAATGGGTTGATCAGTTGTACGCTGCTGCGGATGCGGTGGATAATGAGCGGATTTTTGGGCTGCTGTTGTCGATTCCTCCGATTCATGCTAGTTTCCGCAGTGCGATCGCCGATTTGGTGAATAACTTCCGGTGCGATCGAATTATTGATTTGATTGACGAATTTAGAAATGTTTGAAGGAAGTTCGGCAACGGATTATGTAACGGATTTAACGGATATAACGGATGGATTTTAAAGGAAGAAGGGGGAAATGGTGGGGTGAGGATTGTTGATGGTTGAGGTCAGAAGTGTTGAATGCTTATTAAGAGGATTCTAAAAATAGATACACGAATCCTATCAACTGCTGATTTTAGCAATTAAATACGATTTCCTTAAACCAGTGAATATAGCTGATTTTTTCACACATAAAAGCCTGTAAATAC
>JAJAYT010000140.1 GCA_026786085.1 Microcoleus sp. CAN_BIN18
CAAACTTGTGTAAATTATTTAATTTGCGATCCTTAGAGCTTTCTAAACCAGTAATATCGTTGCAGGTAGCACCGGAATTAATATTAGGCGAAATCATGACACGGCAGTGCCGCATCCCTACAATTAATGACTGTAGGGATACGGCACTGCCGTGTCCTCGCTGATCATTCCGGCGCAGCCGGAATTGATATTAGATCAAATCCGGTAGCATCGGAATAATGTTGACGGCTAACAGTTAACAATTAACAATTAACAGTTAACAATTAACAGTAATTGAGCGGACATGATATCAGGCGGGTTTTGACACTCCCCAACTATCGAGGTGTGGGGATTCTTGCTTCATCCGTCCTCTCTAGGATTATTGCTAATCCCCTGTTTGGATACGTTCACAAGCGCACACGGACTGCCCGACCGCATTTGAAATGATTTTACTCGATTTCTTACTTCTCTTTCCTACACTATGTCGCACGTAGCTGAGCATTGTAGACGGGGAGAACCCAATATTGGCTATTAAGCGTTTGATCGCGTTGCCTTTTCTATCATACCACTGTTTACAAACCTATCAGGATAAAGCCGTCCTAAAAGGACGGGGCTTGTACCCAAAATTTTGGTCACAAGATAAACATTGCATAGGTTGTACGCAGCCTCGTGCTGCTTTTTGCTGAAAAGTTTAGATATTTTTTAGCAAAATTCCTGGTAAGATTTGATACTAAGAACAAGTATTTAAAGGTATGGATATGTCTGAGAACAATGAAATTGCGGTGTCTAAGACTTTGACAGCCGAAGAGCAAGCGGTTTGGGATGCGAAGGCGAAAGTTCGGGTGCTCCTGAATTTGTGGGATTTGGGCGCAGGTCAGATTCCGGTTAAAAAGGGGGATTTGACTAAGCGGATTGTGCGGACTAATGAGACGAGTGTGAGATATCGGGATGTCCTCGGCGAGTTGCAGGAAGCAGGGGCGATTGTCTATTCGCTGGTAAATCGGGTGACGCGGGTGGAATTGAGCGCGAAGGGGAAAGAGGTTTTGGCGGATGGCCTGAAAAGTGCTGATTCTCTGTTTGAGTTTGATGGTGCTCAAATCGGTACTCGGCTGGGAAATGCTTTGCTGAAGTGGATTCGGCATCAGGATGGTGCGACGAGTGTTGCTGTGGAGACGGGTAAGAAGGATGTAGGGGCGATCGCATCATACAACGATTTTAAGGCTGTGGCGATCGATGTGTACGACAGCTTGAACCGAGATTACAACTTTGACGATTTGGTGCCAATTTATCGGATGCGGCGAGAAATTGGCGAAAAAGTCAGCCGTTCTCAGTTTAACGAATGGCTGTTGGAAATGCAGGCTAATGATATTTTTCAACTTATGGCAGGAGAAATGCGAGACATCACCCCAGATAAACGTGAAGACTCAATCATCATTCCTGGCGGTACATTGCGTTACTATGCCAAGCGTTTGAATCCATAAAATTGTTCTCAATTTTTTTCTAGTTCGTTACCTCACCTCACACCTAATAACCATGAATAATCTACCAGTTTCTCCGATAGAAGCCATCAATGCTGCGATTCAAAATCACAATCCCTTTAGTAAATCTGGAATTGTTAAAGAACAGGCTATTTGGACAAAAGGTTTCCCCGATCTTCCTACTCTAAATGCTCACGCTTCCGATGCAATTTTTCAGGCTGTTGAAAAAGTACGGACAATTCAATCTAGTCAAGAAAAGGTGACTTCACTGGTATTAACGGCTTCAATGGGAGTCGGGAAAAGCCACGTTTTGAGTCGTGTTCGCCACAGACTAGAAAGCACTGGTAGTGCTTTGTTTGTTTATGCCAGTGTTAATAATTACACCGACTTGAACTTGACAAAATATCAATTTCAGCAAACTTTAGCTGACAGTTTAAGTCGCGTAGGTAGGCAAGGTGTCATGCAGTGGCAGGAAATAGCGGCAGCAATGGCAAACGAATGTTTCAAAGCGAGGAATCCTGCTGCACCGAATCTTTCTCCTCAAAAACTACTCGATCAAATTGATGAAGTCTGTGCTAGTTGGGCGACTAAAAATAAGAATTACATGAAAGCCCTAACAAAGCAATTTCTCAAAACTAGATCAAATGTAGACACTTATATTGTTCGCTCTGTTATGTGGACATTATCAGAAGTTGAAACACCTTTTGCTATCAAATGGTTATCTGGTGAAGAGTTAGATAAATCTAAAGCTGAGGAACTAGGATTGCCAACTAATTCCGGCAAGACTAATCAGGGCAGAGAGGCAGAAGCTCTTAATAATATCCAGCAAATTTTAAATTTGGTGAGTTACTACAGTCCTATAATCATTTGTTTTGATGAAATAGATGTAGATAGCAATTGTAGAGATGATGGATTCACAACCCCGCAGGTAATTGCCGATCTCGTTAAGCGTTTGTACGATACTCTCGAACAATCAGAACTCAGTCAAGGTTTGGTTATTATCACAGTAATGTCACCCGATACTTGGAAAATAGTTAATATGATGCCTGCTGGCATACTCGATCGAGTTTCAACATACACACAGCGAAAACCCATCGAGTTAAAATACTTGAATGGCGATTCCTTAGTAGATTTAGTCAAGTTATGGTTGGAAGATTTTTATAATGTCAGAAATTTAACCCCTCCTTATCCCCTCTACCCATTTGAGGAAAATCAACTGAGAGAATATGGGAAAAATAAGCCAACGGTACGGGAAGCTTTGACATGGTGTGCAGATAATTGTAAAGTTTTTATACCTCAAATATCTGAAGATCCAAAAGATGCTGTTAAGCGGTTTGAGTTGGCTTTAACCAAGGAACTTGATGCAGATATCCGAGAGGAGATGAAAGATAGTGTCACAATTGCTACTGCTATTTGCTTTGGCTTTTCAACCCTGATAGGTGAGACTATTGACAACGTAAAAATTAATAATATTATGACAGAGGTGAAACCAAAATTAGACAATGGGCGTTGGATTGATTTCAAGATAATTGGTGTCGAAAATGGACAAAAGATAAAGATTGGTGTTGCAGTCATTCAAACTTCTCAATCTGACTTAGTTGCTGGATTAAGGCGCTTAATTGACTATCAAAAATTTGATTTGACGCGGGGTTGTTTAGTCCGATCC